>JAJZKY010000047.1 GCA_021803885.1 Planctomycetota bacterium | reverse complement strand
TCCGCTGCCACCGCCTGCCGTTCCCGTGCCGCCACCCGGGGACGTCGTACCCCCGCTCGTTCCGCTGCCACTCGCCCCACCGGCCGTTCCTGCCGCGCCGCCATTAGCGCCAGCGCCGCTTGTGGCCCCGGACGATGCCGCCCCAGACCCATTGGCCGCACTGCCACTGGTTTTATGGTGACACGCCGTCAACATCGTCATCAAAAGCAGGGAACTGCCAACCGCCACTAGCTCCTTTCTCATATACTCTCCTCCTTGCCGTTTGCACGAGACATCCTAGGCGCCCAACGATAGCAAGCTATTTCAGAGTCTGTATGAGACTTATGGCAGTCTTGCCTCATGCCCGGCCGTCGGCCCCGAGAACGGCGTGCGGCCCCGTCTCTGCGCCGATCGCAGCGCTTAGCGCAAGGCCCGCCCACGCCCGGACCAAAGCCATCAGTGAGGCCGTCACGAGGTTTTCGTGGAGGCCGGCGGCCATGACGGTCTGGCCATCCTCGGGGTCTGCGACCTCCACAAGGGCCAAAGCCTGCGCATCCGATCCGGCGCGCACCGCCCGCTCTTCGTAGTGGCATAAGCGTATGGCCCCTGGCAATGCCCGGCACGCCGCGTCTAACGGACCGTTCCCACACCCTTCGTAATGCACGACCCGTCCGCGGATCGCAAGACGCAGCCGCACATGGTGGCCATCGGCGCGCGTGTCGAGATCGTAGCCGTGATAGCGGACCGTTTCCGAATCTTTCAGATAATGGTCGCAAAAAATCCTCCAGATCTCGGCTGCCGCGATCTCGCCTCCGGTCTCATCGGCGCGCGCCTGCACCGCCGCGCCGAGCCCGATCAACATCCGGCGCGGCAGCACGACCCCATAATGCGCCTCCAGGAGGTGGGCGACCCCGCCCTTACCCGACTGACTGTTTACGCGAATCACCGCCTGATAGTCACGCCCCACGTCCTTGGGATCGAGCGGCAAATAAGGAACATCCCATGGCGCGCCTGGGCGTTGCGCACAAAGACCCTTATGGATCGCATCCTGATGAGACCCGGAAAACGCTGTGTAGACGAGATCGCCGACATAGGGGTGGCGCGGGTGCATGGGCAGCCGCGTAAGCCGCGAGGCCGTGCGCGCAATCTCGTCGAGCCGCGAAAAATCGAGCCCCGGCGCGACCCCTTGCGTATAAAGGTTCAATGCAAGGGTCACAAGATCGACATTGCCAGTCCGCTCGCCATTGCCGAAAAGACAGCCCTCCACACGTTCCGCGCCCGCCATGACCGCAAGCTCGGCGGCCGCTACGGCGGTACCGCGGTCATTATGGGGACGCACACTCAAGACTACCGCCTCGCGCCTGGCGATGTGGCGGTGCATCCACTCCACCTGATCGGCAAATACGTTGGGCGTCGCCACCTCCACGGTCGCCGGCAAGTTAATGATGACCCGGGCCTCATCCGTGGCTTTGAACGCGTCCACGACCGCATCGCAGATCGCCTTCGAAAAATCCAATTCGGTGGCGCTGAACGCTTCCGGACTGTACTGCAGTACCCATTGCGTCTCTGGCCTGCGGTCGGTCAATGCCCGCACGCGCCGCGTCGCATCGACTGCCATGGCCATGACCTCGGCTTTGGTCTTGCGAAAGACCACGTCACGAAACACCGGCGACACCGCGTTATAGACGTGAACAATCGCGCGCCGAGCGCCGACGAGAGCCTCTATCGACCGATCGATGAGATCGCCCCGTGCCGGCGTGAGGACCCCTATGGTCACATCCTCCGGTATCAGCTGTCGCTCGATGAGATCCCGCACGAAGGCAAAATCCGCGCGCGACGCAGAGGGGAAGCCGATTTCGATCTCCTTGAAACCTATAGCGCACAACAGTGCGAACAATTCCCGCTTCGCATCGACATCCAGTGGCTCGAAAAGGGCCTGGTTCCCGTCGCGTAAATCCGTACTAAGCCAAGTCGGCGGGGCCTGCAGCGTACGCCCAGGCCACGTCCTATCAGCAAGGTTCACCGGCGCAAAGGGCCGGTATTTGTGGTGCGGTGTCTCTAACATCGTGGCATCTCCCAAGGTCAGTGCGACTTACGCCGTGGTCGGCGGCCACTGCCGGGCAACCGTGGCTCACGGCCCGGCAGGCGCAACGCAGTCGCAGATTCCTTGAGAAATCAAAGATAGGCACACCATCACCCCAAACCTGAACGAAAAAAGATGAAACGAAGGATTGACTGGATACTACAGGGCGCAATAAACCCGCAGTCGCTCAAAACCGCGATCGGGGCACATGCAATGATAAACACGAGGCATCATGTTACCATATTCGCCCCGATGTTTGGTCATGTCAAGCGCCGGGCCCGACCCAATGGCCATTCTCGATGCAAAGGCCTAGAGCTTGAAAGATATGGCAGGAAAGGCCCGATACCCAGTAACTGAAATGGCAGCCGCCTGAGGCTATCGCCCGGAATCCTCTTATACGGATCAGCGCGGGCGACCACGCCCGACAAACGAAACCCGCGGCCGACGATGACGCCGACCGCGGGTCAATACCTCCCATCGCCCTTCTTTTTCCCTACAAGCGCTTCATGCAGTCCATCCCGTTTTGGACCACTCCCCCCTCCATCCCGTTACCTCAATCGTGCGCACCGCACGCCTAACACGCCAACCATACCGCCACGGTAATTACCCAGCCCGCCACGGCAATATCCACCAATGTCCAAGGTATCATGATGCGTCTCCCCTGTTTTAGAAAGGTCCCTGATGACCGGGCGGCATAGACCAGAGAACCGCCGGCACCGCAAACGTATAGATGGCGGCAAACGTTACCACCCACCCCACGAGGCGCTCATTCATCCGCCCCTGCATAAGCAGGCCAGCGAGGTTCATCGCCACGAACCAGACCAGAGCTATCGTAAAGTGATACATCCAAGTCCCGCCGGTAGGCGCCGCTGTCGTCAGAAAGAAGTAGGCGTAGACGCCGGTAAGCCACCCTATGAAGATTGCCACCGCACCCAGCTGGTGACGCGATTCCACATGAAAGATCTGGGTCAGCCCGAGGACTATAAAAAAGAACGCGTACATACCGGCAAGTCCGGTCACGAGGTTTGTCAGAGGCCCAAGCCCTTGCGCCATCATCATCGCGATCAAAAACGGCCACCACATGATGCCGGCGGTCGCGGTGATGAGACCCACACCGAACTCGTTGGCCTTCTTACGCGCTGGGTCGAGATGCATAAGGCCGTTGGCAAGTAGTGCGAACGAGCCAATATACATAAGGGGCGCAATCCATTTTCCGTCAGTCAGCACGAAAAACGGCTTGGCAGGCGCCAATTCCTTGGCAATCTGCGCCAAGGAGGCCGCCGCACCTCCACTCCCCGCAGTCGACATTGTTGCCGCCCATGCCGGATGCATTCCCACCACAAACAGGCATAAGCCCACTGCCAGCATAGCCATGTGGCCAGACCACGGACCCAGATGACTTCTCATTCGCTTCATGATCTCCTCCGCTTTATTATGATTGTGATTCCCTGCCGATCTCGAACGAGGTCAGTGTATCCAGGCCCTACAAAAAATGTCCTATTGCTTTTTTTTATATATCCTAACTATTTTCTATTTTTGTAATTTGGCACATTATTTATTAATTATTCATAAAACTACTGCAACTTTACAGGACAATGATACCGGGTTTTTGCCCATGAGCGATGGCCTCATAGGCGAAGGGCGCTGCATCCTTTAAGAGTATGGAGAGCGGCGATCGCCGTGGATCCCAGGCGGGTCCGACATTTCAGAGAACCGAGAGCCACGAAGGGCCGCCGCATGGATCATGAATACGAGAGGCCTGGATGGCCTGCCTCGAACCGAGTGCGCTCAGGGCTTGTCCGCGGGTCCGACCACACCGCTTGTGATCACGAAAGCGGCCAACAACACCACGACCCACATGAGCATGGCGATCAGGGCCACGCATAAGACCGCGAGAAAAATAATGGCGGTCACGACGTGGATAATGAGTCCGGCACCCAGGAAACGCACAAGAACCAGAAGTATCGTGAATATCACGGCAAACGCCAGCGCCATTCCCATCAAGGCGCCGATGCCGGCGAAATTTAATAACAGGTACCGGCGATAACCGCGACGGAAGGTCTTCAGGGCCGCGCGCAGGGCCGCAAAGGCCGGGAGCGTATAGCGCGCGGCCATCGCCATGGCCATCGCGACGGTGTTGCCGAAAATCCCCAAGACTGCGATCGCCCCGAATAGAAACAGCAATGGCAGCCAGGGGCCAGCGAGCAGGGCAATGGGGTGATGAGGGTTGCCGGTCGCGTGCACGCCGCTTGCGACACCAAACCACGCCACGACCTGAAAGATCACAAGACTGACCACCTGCAAAACGATCGCGAGCAACCATACCTCGCCGCGCTTTACGCCCCATAAAAGATCTGTTACGCGGGCGTCGCGCCCGTCGGCCACGTTTGCCAGACTGCGCATGAGGCCCGTCTGCAAAGCGAACTCTACAACGCCAAATCCCCAAAAGAATAGCGCCACAGGCAAACGCGTCATGGTCGGCATCGGCGCGCGTGTGGGCAGGATATGGGTCGATGTCAAAAGCATGAACGCGAGAAGGTTGACCGACTCCAGAGCGACGAGCTCAATCGTCAAAAGCCCGAACGCTCGTCGATAGAGAGCGACACCTTGGCGAAGCATCTCCAAGGGACCCTGTGACTTTGTGACCGCCATACCCACACCCCTTTTTGCCTTTGGCCGGGCTTACGCGTCCGAGCTCACGCGGCGGACGCTTTTCCCCAAGAAAAACCATGCCGCGCCGTCTGAACTCGCGCCCTCAGGCCCTGGGGGCGTTCATATGCAGATACACGGCGCGACCCCCGCCACCATGGCGATCCCCCACAGTCGCCAAACGATCTTGGTCTCTGGGCGTCCGCAGCTTTCGGGCCGCTATTTCACGATGATGTCCCCAAACATGCCCATCTCGGCATGTCCCGGGACCGCGCAAAGATAATAGTAATGCCCGGCCGTCGGGCGCCATGTAAATGTGGCATACGGCGACTTCCGGCTTTTAGGCGACGGTGACAGCTCGGTCCCCGCCAACACCGGCTGGACCTTCGGAAACATGGGAAAGGGCGGCCCCGTCCGGGTGATCTGAAGGCTGTGGCTAAACCCCATGACGCGATTTATGAACGTGAACTTGACGGTCGCCCCCGCCCGGAATTCAAGTGTCGGATTGGCGACATGGTGAACCGCAAATTTTGGGAATGGAAACTCCGGCTGCGGCACCACCACAACGACATGCGCCACAAGACCACGGTAGGAGATGATCTTGCCATGCACAGTCCCATTATCCCGCGCCCGCATGGCCCGAACCTGCGATGATGTCGCCCATTTGAAGGCGCTGGTCCCTACCAACACGCTCGCCGATGCCACACCGGCCTGCCATAGCGCCACCACCCCGAGCATCACCCCCAACACGACCCGGCGCCCGCCTCCCGTACGCCCCTTGGCATAATCCCTCATACCCCTCCCTCATGCCCCATGGTCACTTAAGACAGCCCTGGCGCCCGCAAGTCGTTTTCAGTTCGCTTGTGCGACGCTACCCTGCCAGACGCCATTCGTTTTTGGTGTTGTAAACCACACCGGCCGCCCCGAAAGGTCGTACAGTCGCTTTTATAGTCGCCGCTTGGCCGTTTCCGCAGCACCAAACCTCCTTTGTGAGGTATAGACCATAGAAGGGCAAGCGGAAACACCGGCGCACGACACACACGCGGCGGCCGTGCCCCTTCTCATCTGGCGGTGGGTAGGGTTCTTCCCCGCTATAGCGTATCCAGACCCAATCGGGGTGAAAGTGGCACCACGGCCTCTGGGCGCGCCCTTAAAGCCCGGGTTCATCGTCTGCCTTGAGAGGCTGTGAGCGGCAAGCGGCCTTACGGCGCCCCAAGGGTGGCGCAGAGGATCGCAGGACACGAGAGGGTCTTCCGTAACGTAAGTTGTGATGCAGATGTCTCGCAGTCGGGGCGGTAGCGCCGCCTTGAGGGGCTGTCGCATGCCGGCTGGCAGAAGAAGCTTTCGGGCCCGACAATCGAAATCCGCCAGGAACCGGGGGTGCCGCCACGCACCCCCGCCAGGTCATCGCACGCACGGCCCGAGACGGGTCTCCTTAAGAGGTGTCACGGGGCGCCCTCAAGGCTGGGATCGCCTGGGGTACTCCCCTTGCGCTTTGATCCGAAGTCCACCCCATTGCGCGCCACTCCTGCCTCTGACAGGGAAGGGAGTCGCTTCAAGGACTTATAGTCAAGCGCCTCGTATCGTTGATGCCTGAGGGGTGAAAAGTTGCCTCGGGATTTCACACCCGCAGTAAGTAAACGTTTGTGTCTTCGCCTGCCCTTTTAAGTAGGCGATCCACTGGGTCCACGCCTGGGCCACGCGTACAAGGTCAACGGCTGGTGACAGTCCGTTGCAGCGAGGTAGAAACGTCTCTATCAAAACCATTGGGCGATATGCCAATATGATGGGAAGCGGCGCTCAGTCAAAGGCGAAGCCGGACCGAGCACCACGCATTGCGGCGCATTCCGGCGTGCAACATGGCACCGCCATATCACTTGGAAGGCTCATGATGGCCACGATTCCACAACATTTTGCCAACCGTGAAGCGGCAGCCGAATTACTGGCCCGGAAGCTGGCCGCTTACGATGGCAAACATCCCTTGGTGCTTGCCATCCCACGCGGAGCGCTACCCATGGGGCGCATAATCGCTAACGCCCTTCATGGGGATCTTGATGTGGTTCTGGTACGCAAAATCGGGGCGCCCGGCAACCCCGAATATGCCATAGGCGTCGTCGATGAAGACGGGCGGATATGGACCGACCCTATAGTCAGTCGTCTTGGCATCGACGGACAATACATCCGCGACGAAGCAGCCCGGCAACTGAAGGTCATCAAGGCGAGACGCACGCAATACACACCGATTCACCAGGCCTTTGACCCACAAGGCCGGATCGTTATTGTGGTTGACGATGGCGTCGCCACCGGCGCTACTCTGGGGGCCGCGTTGCGTCTCCTTCGCCAGCAGCGGCCCGCGCGTCTGATCGCCGCTTTTGCCGTGGCCCCTCCTGAGACCATCACGCGCTTGCGTCCTCTGGCCGATGAGCTGGTTTACCTGTCGGCCCCAAAGCCGTTTCGTGCGGTAGGAGAGTTCTTTGCTGACTTCCGGGAAGTCGAAGACAGTGAGGTGCTGCAGATTTTGCGCGAAACATCGCCGCCGGCGTAGCCATACACCATGCCGGTTCTCAATCCAGACATTGCACGCGTATTCGACGAGATCGCCGACCTCTTGGAGATCGAGGACGCCAACCCCTTCCGGGTGCGGGCCTATCGCAATGCCGCCCGTCTCGTACAAGGCCTGAGCCGTGACGTCAAGACCATGGTAGAGGCCGGCGAAGACCTTACGGAACTACCCGGCATCGGCGAGGATCTGGCTAAAAAAATGATCGAGATGGTTACCACGGGCCATTGCTCCTTCCTCGAAAAACTAAAAAAACAGACCCCTCCGGCTTTGGCGGAGTTACTCAAGGTGCCGAGCCTCGGGCCTAGGCGGGTCAAGGCGCTCTGGCATGAACTGGACGTGGAGACGGTGGAACAGCTAGCCCGCGCCGCGCAGGAGAAACGCATCCGCAACATCCCCGGTTTTGGCGAGAAAACCGAGGCCCGCATTTTGGAGGCCCTCCAGGCTCATCTCGCCGCCGTGCCCCGTTTTCCCATTGCCATTGCAGCCCCGTATGCCGCCGCCCTGGTCCGCTATCTGCAGAGCATACCCGGCGTACGGCGGGTGGTGGTGGCCGGCAGCTTCCGGCGCGGCAAGGACACGGTGGGCGACCTGGATATATTGGCGACGGCCGCCGCCGACAGTCCGGTGATGGAACGTTTCATCACCTATGAAGATGTGGCGGAAGTCCTCTCCCATGGCACTACCCGGGCCACCGTGATCCTGCACAACAAACTTCAGGTCGACCTTCGGGCCGTGGACGAATCGGCCTACGGTGCCGCCCTGCATTATTTCACCGGTTCCAAGACCCACAATATAGCTATCCGCCGCATGGGTCAGAATATGGGCCTCAAGGTCAATGAATACGGGATTTTTCGCGGGAAGGAACGAATTGCCGGCGATACGGAGGAGTCGGTCTACGCCGCCGTCGGCCTGCCCTATATTGAGCCGGAGCTGCGAGAGAATCGCGGCGAACTCCAGGCCGCCCGCGCCGGACACCTGCCCGAGCTCGTAACAAGGGGCGATGTGCGCGGCGACCTGCACGCCCACAGCAAGGCCAGCGATGGCCACTATAGTTTGCAAGACATGGCCGCGGCCGCCAAGGCCGCAGGCCTCGAATATCTGGCCATCACCGAGCATAGCCGCCACCTGACCGTCGCCCATGGCCTGGACCCGGTGCGTTTGCGCCGACAGATGGATGAGATCGACGCTTTCAATCGAGAGCGCAATGGCATTACGCTCCTCAAGGGGATAGAGGTGGACATCCTGGAAGACGGCCGCCTCGATTTGCCCGACGGCATCCTAAGTGACCTGGACCTGGTGGTGGCTGCGGTGCACTCCCAGTTCGATCTACCCAGGGGCAAGCAGACCGCGCGCATCCTCAAAGCCATGGACAGCCCCCATTTCACCATCCTCGCCCACCCCACCGGAAGGCTCATCGGTAGCCGAAAACCCATGGACGTGGATATGTCCCGCGTCATCCGCCATGCGCGCGAGCGCGGCTGCTTTCTGGAGATCAATGCCCAGCCGGAACGTCTGGATCTCGTCGACATCCATGCCCGGATGGCCAAGGAAGAAGGCGTGCTGCTGGCCGTCAATACCGATGCCCACAGCATTTACGACTTCGCCAATCTGCATTTTGGTCTACAGCAAGCACAACGCGGCTGGCTGGAGAAAAAAGACGTGCTCAATACGAGGACGCTCAAGGAGTTGCGGCCCCTGCTGGCGGCGGCCAAAAGCCACTAGACCAAGGACATACAAGGGTCTATTGCACCGCCTCATCACGTCGGCGGCTCCGGTTGGCATTAGGCGAGGCGGGTCCACCATGGAATCCTTGCATTCAGGGCGGGGCATTATCCGCCTGCGGCTTTAAAATAGCGCTTAAACCAGTCCAGGGCCAGGCGGGCCGCCGCCTCCAGCGTCCCTTGTTCCTCGAAGAGATGGGTGGCGCCGGGAATAATGGCCAACTCCTTCTTTGCCCGTAAGGAAGCGAAAGCCTGCTCATTGAGGCCAATCACGACACCATCTAAGCCGCCGACGATAAGGAGGGTAGGCGCCTTGACCTGGGTGATGGTGGGGCCGGTAAGATCGGGCCGCCCGCCACGGGACACCACCGCAGCAATAGCGTCGCCCAATTGGGCGGCCGCGCGCAACGCTGCCGCAGCGCCGGTGCTGGCGCCGAAATAACCCAAGGGTAGGCCCACCGCCTCCGGTTGGCGCTGCGCCCAACGGGTGGCTAACGCCAAGCGCTCACTCAGCAGGTCGATATCGAAACGAGTGGCATATACCCGATCCTCCTCCTTGCTCAGCAGATCGAAGAGCAAGGTCCCAATACCGCCATTGCGCAGTATCTGCGCCACGTAATTGTTTCTGGGACTTAAGCGGCTACTGCCGCTGCCGTGAACGAAGAGCACCAGACCGAGGGCATTTTCAGGAATCACCCAGTTGCCTTCGAGGCTCACCCCTTCTACAGAAATGTGAACAAGCCGTTCTAATTCTACCATCCCACACCATCCTTATGATCGATAGGCTCGCCCGTTATTATAAAACCCGTCACCGCCCGTGGCTCTCGAAATCCGCGTATCATACGAAAATCGGCGTTTTGCGATGACGCATAAAAACGCGTCTAGGGGTCGTTGTGTCCATTTTTCCGGTATACTGACAGTGCCAAAACAGATCACAAAACGGGACGCTTACAGGACGTAAGCGTCATACCGAGCCCCGGTTTCCGGGGTAACCACCACGGCCGCAGAAGACTCTTCTGCAATTCAAAACCGTGTCCACGACCTCATTCATGACCCCGTTTCCGGAACAAACGGGCCAAATCAATAAACGCCTCTATCGGGCGGCGCATTATTTTCGTGGCTACAGCCCGATTTTCAGGTCTTTTGGCGCCCGAAACAGGGACTAAAGTTCCCGCGACACGCCATATTTCTTGACTATATCGCTTTGCGTTCCCCAAATCCCGGCAGAAACCCGCCGCGCGCCCAATCGTGGCGCTTTCGTCTACTTCGATTGGGGCGTTTGGGGAATAGCAGTCTCTTGACTTCCGCGTCCACGAAGAGCGTGATGCAATTATCGTTGCGTGGGCTGCTGGTTTCAGTACAAAAATGCGCGGGGTGCTTTGGTTTTGTTAGGTGGGTGCACAGAGATGTACTGGAGCTAGACGCGCCGTTCACTGTGCGCTCGCCGCATAGTCGATAGGACATTGAGGATCCACGAATAGATTGAAGGGGCAACATATGACTCACACTTGGGTATTAGTAAGCAACGCCGCCGAAGCACGACTCTTTCTCAATGAAGGCTGTGGCAAGGGTTTGCAACTGGTCCACAATTGGGCCCATCCCGACAGCCGCAAACATGAAGGGGATCTCGTCACGGATAGCGCCGGTCGTACCCAACAAAGCGACGCCCTAGGTCGGCGTTCCGCAATCCAGTGGAAGACCGGTCCCAAGGAAACGGAGATGCAGCATTTTGCCGCGGAGTTGGTGGAACGTCTCGAGGCGGGACGAATGGCGGGGGCCTATCAGCATCTGATCCTCGTGGCACCACCGCATTTCCTTGGCCTGCTTCGAGAAAGCCTGGATGCTCCGACCAGCGCGATGGTGCGCGCGACTTTGGATAAAGATTATAGTCAGGAGGTCATTCCCGAACTGGCGAAGCACCTCGCCAAGACGTTGTGTCCATAAAGCGCACATTGTGGCCATGGCAAAGCTTTTGGGGTCATGTCTAAGCGGGCGATGACGAATAATCGATTGGGCGTTTCGGAAGGTTGGTCGCACACGCTGCGATAAAGCGGTTACGCGAGAAGCGGATAAGTCTCTGGAGGCGATTGTCTCGAACAACTCGGATCCATGTGAGCGGCAATAACGAGCCACACCCCTACCGGCCCCGTGTCGGCGGGCATTTTTAACAACCCGACGCTTAGGAACTACGCATATAACGGCATTTTAGCGCGTTGCCAGTCACGGCACCATGGCATGCCAGTACGCCTGCAAGAGGGCGCTGATCTTTCGCTTCTCCTGCGCTAAATGCGTCTTTCTGTAAGGGGCTTAGAATCTGATTCTCATGATCGAAGGCCCCGATACTTAAAGACTCTGCGGCCCCGCGCCTCTGGATACACCTGGTCCCGCGCGATATGCCATCCGGTATTCCGGATCTCCCCACAGGGCTGCGGGCACTTCCCCAGGCATCGGGGAAGACATCAAAGACCGGCCTCGTACGGGCTACAGCGGTTTCTGTTTACTTATCGGCAGACACTGATATTTTGGCTCTTTGCGCTAGCAACGAGATTTCTAGACTTGCAACATCTCGATAAATTGCGGCTTAAGGCGGCCAGGCGCGGACATATAGTGGCCGAGACGGCTGTCATTACCCTCTACACTAAGGCGATCAATAAATCCGGGAATCCATGGCGCTCAACGATGGCCCCTTGAAAAACCTTAACGGCATCCTGATATTGTATAAATTAGAGGGAATCAGTCATGGCACATGTGCGGCCAGCCGCTGTGGCCGGTGCTTTTTATCCTGCTCAGGCGACGATTTTGGACAAAGACGTGCAACGATATCTGCACGAGTCCGGCACTCACCGGTCCGGCGGCCAGGAGGCGTTGTCATGGCCCAAGGCGCTGATCGTCCCTCATGCCGGTTATGTCTATTCCGGCCCCATAGCAGCCAGCGCCTATAACTTGCTGGCGCCGGGCCGGGGCGAAATCCAGCGAGTCGTCCTCCTCGGCCCAGCTCATCGCGTGCCCTTTCGGGGTATCGCCCTGCCTGGTGTCGATGCTTTTCAGACACCCCTCGGAGCGCTCTCTGTGGATCGCGCCGGGGTTGCTGCTATCACGCGACTGCCCCAAGTTCTGGAATTGCCTGGCGCCCATGCCGAGGAACATGCCCTCGAGGTGCAGTTGCCCTTCATACAAGAGGTGCTAGGGCCGGTATCCATTGTGCCTCTGGTGGTGGGGGAGGTTACTACTCAGAAGGTGGCAGAGGTGCTGGACATGTTATGGGGTGGGCCAGAAACCGTCATTCTGATCAGCTCGGATTTGTCACACTATCACCCCTATGCCGAAGCACGTGATATCGATACTGCCACGGTTCAGCAGATCCTGCGCCTCGATGATACGCCCATCCATCACGAGCAGGCCTGTGGCGCCACCCCCATCAACGGCCTTCTGCAGACCGCCCGCCGTCATCACTTACAGCCACGCCTGCTTGATCTGCGTAATTCCGGCGATACCGCCGGAAGCCGTGACACCGTGGTCGGCTATGCGGCCTTGGCCTTTTTTACGGAGCCCGCCGCGCCATGAAACACGCGCATCAAACAGCCCAGGAAGGCCATTCCGGGCGGCTTCCGGCAAACGCCGGCCCGGTTTTGCTCGACCTCGCCCGAACGGCTATCACCGAAGCCCTGGGCGAGACCGCGGCGCCGCCCGTCCCTGCCGCAAACTGGCTCCGCGATCCGGCGGCAAGCTTTGTCACCCTCAATCAGCGGGGCGCCTTGCGCGGCTGCATCGGTAGCATCATTGCCCATCGCCCCCTGGACGAAGACGTCCGCGCTAATGCCCTGGCGGCAGCCTTTCATGATCCTCGTTTTTTGCCCATAAGCGCGGCGGAGTGGCTTGACGTGCAAGTGGAAGTGTCGGTTCTGTCCCCGCTCGAACAGCTGGCCGTTCGCAGCGAAGCCGACCTGATCACCCAGATCCAGCCTGGCAGGCACGGCCTCCTCCTGCGTTACGGGGCCTATCAGGGCACGTTCCTCCCTCAGGTTTGGGAAGAGCTGCC
>JAJZKY010000848.1 GCA_021803885.1 Planctomycetota bacterium | reverse complement strand
TTTTCAGTTGACAGGAGTACAAGCTGTCATACACGGGGCACAGCTCGGCGTTTTAAGACTCATGAGCAGTTCTTCACAGTTGTTGACCGGGCCACCTGCCACCAAAAGTACCACCAAAGAAATCCGATTGCGAGCGGACCGCCGTGGACACTGGCGAACAGATGATTGTTCGATAGCTAAGATTTATAAGGGGTTATGAATCGCATGATAGTTGGGCCTGTAACCCAAAGGTCGGGGATTTTAGAGGAAATGGCGGAGAGGGAGGGATTCGAACCCCCGATAGCCTTACGACTATGCCTGATTTCGAGTCAGGTGCATTCAACCGGGCTCTGCCACCTCTCCGCTCGTGAGGCCATGGTTTTCCGCAGCGCAGTTCCATGGCGAGGTTGGCTCCGTGCGCTCAGGATCGATGATCGCCGGTTCGGATGCCAACTGGCAGGTTTAGGCCTTCCTCAGTCTAGATGGAAACCGGCGCCGATTGCAAAGGCGGAGACGCAATGTTGGTGGCTGCGCTGTTGATCGGATCTGGCCGCAGGCGACAGGACGCTGCGCAGGTATTGCGCCGAGCGGGATAGTTGCCGGTGTTGCCGCCGCAGGGGCGCTTGTTAGCAAGCCACCGGCAATGACGATGAGCTGCGCGGAACAGGGCTGCCAATGCCGGTGGCCAAACCATCCGGACACTGGCGGAGTTGCAGAACCTCCCGCCGAAGCTCCAGATTTTCCCGCTGCATGCGGAGGATGCAGTCCTGCGCTTCGATCACAAAGGCGCGCGCCTCCAAATGGCCGATTTCTTCGGCCATTTGTTGAAGAGTAAGCAGGCGGGTGATCAGCACAGCCGGATCCATATTCGTACAACCTCTATATGGTCAGTGTGCTGCAGAACTGGCAGCAGGCAAGTGATTTAAATCACACCATGGCATTCGCTGAATGGATTCAGTCGCTTGGCCACCTTCGCTATGCGGATTTTTTCAAGAGCCAGTAATGGAAGCCGTCAACGATAGCCATGAGGGCGGCCTGGTTGAGGTCGCTGCTGACGCCGGCGGTAACCCAGGGCTCACGGCCATCGGCGTTGAAGCTGACGGTGACGCGGACGTGGGCGGCGGAGTCGTGGGCGGAGATGTCGAGGGCGGTTACGGTGAAGGTGCCCAGGCGCATCTCGGCGAGCGCGGGATACCATTTCTCCAGCTCGCGGCGCATGGCTTTGGTGAGCGCGTCCACGGGGCCGGCGCCTTCAGCGCGGGTGGTGGCAACGGTCGAGTCGCCCACCGAGAGGGTCATGAAGGCCTGCACAAAGCGGTTGCCGATCTCGTCGGATTCGTCGAAGACGCGCCAACTGCGGATGGCGAACCAGTTGGGCAGCGTCTTGAGCACTTTCATGCAGGCCAGGCGGAAGGAGACTTCGCTGGCGGTGTAGCCGTCGCCTTCGATCATGGCCGGGTTGTTGTCCATGAGCTCCTGCGCCTGCGCGGCGGTGAGCGGCACGTCGAGCTTTTCAGACAACAGCACGATGTTGGCGCGGCCGGACTGGGCATTGACGCCGATGGCGGGACTGGCGCCGACCAACGCGGGGTCGCACCAGAGGTAGGCGCCGGGATTTTTCTTTTCGCTGGAGCCGTGCATGCCCGCCCAGGTGCCGAAGGCGCCGGGGCCGACAATGGGCGCGCCATGCGGTGCCTCAAGGCCGAAGGCGGCATAGGCGGAATGAGCCAGACTGGTGAGGCCGGCGAGCGAGGCTGCGGGAACGAACTCCGCTTCGCCACGGAGTTGCATGGCACCGACCACGGTGGTGAGATTCACGTTGCCGCAGCGCTCGCCTGTGCCCAGCAGTGTACCCTGCACGTGCATGGCTCCGGCCAAAATGGCGGCGCGGGTGTTGGCGATGCCCAGTCCGCGGTCCTGATGGCCGTGAAAGCCGAAGTGAGCGTTGGGGTGGTTGCGCGTGAGCTCGGAGAAGAGGCTTGAAACCTCTTCGGGATTGGCGCCGCCGTTGGTGTCGCAGACGACGACGCGGCTGACGCGCTGGGTGACGCATTGGGCGACGAGCTGATGGAAGTAGTCGTGGCTTAGGCGGGCGGCGTCCGGATCGCAGGGGATGCCGTTTTCGCGCCGGCCGCAGGCGGCGTCCATGGCGTGTTCAAGGTCAACGAGAACTTCGAGTCCGTGATCCTGGAGGCATTCGACGGTCTCGAAGGTCATGCGCAGGTTCTCATCGGGAGTGGTTTCAAGCGAGCGCGTGACGTCGAGCAGGCGCGACTTGACGACGACCACGGCGGCGGGAATGCGCTGGCGATGGGCGAGGATGAATTGCACGTCGGGCCAGTCGGCAACCTTGGCGCCGCGTCCGCGCGTGCGGCCAAAGAGCGCGAGCTTGATGGGGCCGGTGTCAGCGTTGGCGAGCGCGGCGGTGAGATCGGAGACAAAGCGGGTGGCGCCGGCAAAGCCGATCTCGGCGTAGCGGACGCCGAAGGCCGACATGCGCTGCAGGAGTCCGACGGCATTGGGCAGGGAAATCTCAAGGCCCGGCTGTTGCAGGCCGTCGCGAAGGCTGGTGTCGAAGAGTTCGATGTGTCGGGCAGGGAATTCGGTCAAGCGCGTTGACTCCAAATAGGTGAACTCTATTTTATTCTATGGGATCGTGCGGGATGCGCCCGGCAGCGTCAGCCTTTCTGGCTGGACAGGCGCCTTTGCAACCAGACTTGCACTACAGGCCGGCAAGGCGGACGAGGAATGGCGGAAAAATGCATGGGCAGGCCAGCCGCCGCAATAGTAGAGATCGG
>JAJZKY010000847.1 GCA_021803885.1 Planctomycetota bacterium | reverse complement strand
CATCATCATCAGCTCTATTTTGTTCTGGTTACTGTTCCGCCGCCGTCCGATCATGCTGAATTTCCGGGATTGGGTGGCCGGGCACGTCCCGGTGCTGGGTCCGGCGATCCGGGCGGCAATGATCGCCCGCTGGTGTGACGCTTTGCGTGTTGGTGTGATCAGCGGGATGGATCTGCCGCAGGGGATCGAGTTGGCTTGCGCCGTCACCGGGTCGCCGGTGATGACCGCCTGCGGATCCAGTATGACTTTTGCGATGGAGCGCGGTCTGCCGATGGACAAGGCACTGATGGAATCGGCTCTTCCCCCTGCCGTGGGAACCGCGATTCAAAGTGGCGTAGCCGGAAACAATCTTGGCGAAACATTGACGGTATTGACGCAGGGGTATTCCAAAGAGGCGGAGAGGCGGATTGCCATGCTCCCGGCGATCCTCACACCGTTGCTGCTGGTGGTGCTGAGCTTCATTGTTGCGTTTGTATTATGGGGACTCATCGCACCGTTCACGGTGCTTTTGCGCTCCCTTACCGGATCGTAGGGACTTTTTAAGGCGAGGGCAGGGCCGGATACAAAGGTGCCTGAGATGATAAGAAATTATCGCCACTTGCTGGCAAAATGGATGATCAATCGCCGCTGGCGACGCGTGCGTGTTGTATCGGCACTGGGGATGTGGCTGCCGTTCTGGATTATTCCAATCGGTGCCAGCATCTACTTCACATCTTTCGGCGATTTTATTGTACTTTTGCTCCCGGTATTGGTTGTCGGACGTTATTTTGTGGCGCGACGTACGGGCGATACCGTCATTCAAAAAATATACGACATTGTGCGCCTTAAGCATCCGCTGGCCCAGTCGCTACGCAAAGCGGGGGCATTTGAGCCGGGACTGGTGGGCATTCGCATGGAGACGATCGGGGAGTTATTGGAGCAGGGCGCGACACTGGCAGAATCGCTGCGTGTGGCATTGCCGGAAATCACGGCGAACCGAGTTAGCGCTATTTCGCTGGCGGAGTCACAGAATGATTTGCCCGCCGAACTGGAGCGGCAAACGAGCCGTCGGGAAATGTGGAATATTTTCACCGAACTTGATACGTCAATGATCGTGTATTTCGCCTTTCTCGCGTTTTTGACGGTGCTGGTACCGTGCGTCACTCATCGTATGTACCATAAGCTCTATGCGCAATTCCGACACCATACTTCGCCATGGCCGATAGGCGAATTTTACTTTTTGCCGACATTTGTGCTTGACATCATCGCCTTCCTGTTGCCATTGATCATCGGCGCGATCTTGCTGCGCCGATTGTTTGTTCCCTTCTTTCGTCAGGCCGAATGGTTTCTGTATTGCCGGGATGCCGTTACATGGCGCTTGCCTGTTTTTGGCAGGATGGTGCGATTGAAAACATGGTCGGACGCGGCGCAGATTCTCGCCGACGGCTATACCCGCGGCGCCACGTTGGGCGAATGCTGCGAACGGGCTGCGTCGGGCGCGGGTAATCTGGCGGCCCGGCGTCGTCTGAAAAAGTGGGGAAGATTCATGGCACAGGGAAATGACCCGGCGGAATCCGCCCGGCGGGCGCGACTGCCGAAAATCATATGCAGCGCGATCAGCATGCCGGGTGAAATGTCAGCGGCCGGGCTGCATATCGCCGCACGCCAATTTGACATGGATTATCGGCGGATCATGGCGTGGGTGAGAGCAGCAAGCATTCCACTGATGGTGCTGGTGTGCGGTGCACTGGTCTGCGAAATTGCACTGATGCTCTATTTTCCGTACAGCCAATTGCTTTGGGCGCTTTGTCGGAGTGCAGGATGACCAACCAACGCGGATTTGTACTTCTGGACCTGCTGCTTGGAATCGCCTTGCTGGTGATGATCGCGGCAGCATTTACGCGGCTTTCGTTTGAATTCAAGCATCAATCGCATACGCTCTCGACGATTCGCCGACGAGTGCGGAGTGAATCTCTCGCGGCATTTGAGATGATCATTCGCCATCATCATGGCCAGGCATCCGCATCGCGGTGGCAAATCACGCCGACCCGAGCAGACCGAAGCGGAGATGCGATATTACCTCACGGTTGCCAGTGGGTGGCGGTGAATGGGATTCACAGGCATGCTGCCCCGCCGATTTATGTCTTGAAAATCAGCGGGTCGGCAAAACGATCGGAGGCGCGGCAATGATCACACCTGCGGACCAAAACGCGGGCATGGCGCGCCGGGGCTTTTCGATTGTTGAATGCGTCATCGCCCTGCCGATCATGGGGATATTTCTATTCATGGCGGCTCAACTGTTCCACGGATGCGTGGTGATGTTCCATTACAGCGCGGCGGCGAATCTATCGGCGGCGCAGCGCCATACGGCGCTGTTTTGTCTGAGACGGGATGTGCGAAATGCCCGAGAGATCGGACTTCACGGCAGCAGAACACTGGAGTGTAAGATGCCGCGGAATGGCGCCGTCGACTGGCATATTTATCGCACCGGGATGATGATCCGAACACGCCTGCAGGAGGGGGAACATCCTTCCACCCGCGGCCCCGAGGCGATGATGAACGAAGGGCATTTTGCGTGGTCGCATCATATTCTGTACCTGAGCTATGACGTTCATGGTCATCGGCAGCGAATTGCGTTTATTACACCCAACAATATTCTGCGGGGAGATCGGCCATGAGTGAGCTTTTCCCGGCCATGTCAGGCAAGGCGGCCCCGCGAAGGCGTGCGGTTCATACTTCACGGCCCGGCGTGGCGATCATCACGGCGGTTTTCATGATGGCGATTGTCGGCATGTGCCTTGC
>JAJZKY010000046.1 GCA_021803885.1 Planctomycetota bacterium | reverse complement strand
CGAGTCCGGCTCCCACGAGAACAGCTCCGCCCCCAGCTGCAGCACCCGCCCCACATATTGAAGCACCTGCACCGTTTCAATGCCCGACACATCATCAAAAAAGAAGCCGCAGCTCGTGTACATGAGCATCGCGTCGCGCTGCATCTCGAGCAGGTTCAGCGCGCGCAACTGGTCCTCGTCATCGAGCCGGCGCCGGGCGTGGCGCGCGAGCAGGCGTTCGCGAAGCCCGGCGAGCCGCTCGGCCTGGATGCGCAGCATCATGATCACCTGCGACTGGCCAAGCGCGGCGTCAAAATCGCGTTCGATGGCGATGCCTGGTCCCATCTGCGCGGCCTGCTCGGGCAAAAGCTCTTTGGGGCCGCACAGGAGCACGCGTGCGCCCAGCCGGGGCAGCAGCAGCATGTTGGAACGCGCCACGCGGCTGTGCAGAATGTCACCCACGATGGCCACGGTGACGCCAGCCAGCGTCCCGGCGTTCACCTCGCCCGTTCCGGCCCTGAGGTGCGCCAGGATGGTGCGCAGATCGAGCAGAGCCTGGGTGGGGTGTTCGTGCATGCCGTCGCCGGCGTTCAGCACCGGCAGGTGGGTCGACTCTTCAAGCAGCCACGGCGCGCCCGACGAGTTGTGGCGCAGGATGATGGCTTCAGTGCCCAGCGCGCGCAGTGTTAGGCCGGTGTCCTTGAGCGACTCGCCCTTTTCAATGCTGGAGCTGAGGCTTGAGACCAGCGTGGTGTCGGCGCCCAGTCCTTTGGCGGCCAGCTCAAAGCTGGTGCGAGTGCGCGTGGAGGATTCATAGAAAAGCAGGGCCACGCGGCGCTTGGCCAGGATGCGGTCGCGGAGCAGCGGATCCTGGTTTTCAAGGGCGGTGGCGCGGGCCAGCAGTTGGCTCAGGCCGTCCAGACTCAGGTCGAGAACCGAGAGCAACGAGCCTGAGTTGTAGGGAAACGGCGAGGCCGGCACGGGAGGTGTAGCGAGCTGGCGGCGAACTGGGGTTGCAGTCGGGCTCATGCTGTTCCACACGGGAGCTTCCGCTCCGGTCGATTCGGTTTGGCTGCAGCCTTGCAGCGGCCGGCAGCTAGTCGGTGTTCGTGTTATGTTGTCCGTTCGACCAGCAGCACCTGCTCGTCGTTATCCACCTCGCGGAACTTGACTTCGATAATCTCCCGGCTGCTGGTGGGGACATACCTGCCAACGTACGAAGCTTCGATGGGCAGCTCGCGGTGACCGCGGTCGATGAGCACCGCCAGTTGCACGCGGCGCGGCCGGCCGTAGTCGAAGAGCGCATCGAGCGCCGCACGAACGGTGCGGCCGGTGTAAAGAACATCGTCACAGAGGACCACGTCGCGGCCCTCCACGTCAAAACCGATGGCGCCCTTCTTGACCACAGGACGCGTGCCCGCCGTGGTCAGGTCGTCGCGGTAGAACTGGATGTCGAGGGTGCCGGTGTCGATGGGACGCTTTTCGATTCCGGCGATCAGCGCGCCCAGACGCTCGGCCAGCGGAATGCCTCGCCGCTTGATGCCGACCAGGGCCAGGCCTTCGCCGCCGTTGCTCTTTTCAACAATCTCGTGCGCCAGCCGCACCAGCGTGCGTTCGATTTCGGAGGCGGACATCAGGCGCCCTTTAATGCGCAAATTCGGCTCGATTTGGACTTCGCTCATGAATGCTCTCGCCGCTTGTCTCTCGACGGATGATACGAGGGGTTGCCGCTTGAGAGCAAGCTGTGAAGAATTGGGAACCCTATCCCGCGCTGAGCGCGGAGTTGAGGCAGGCGCCTTTTGAGCCCCTGCGGACGCCGCAGTAACGGCAAACGACCGGCTACAACTGAGGCGGACGCGGGCGGCCCAACATCCGCGCGCCCAAGGCGCCGCCGGCCACAGCAAAGAGCAGCAGTACGACCGAGAGCAGGCTGACCGTTCCCACCACCCATCCGGCCCGGCCCGCCGGAGACATCATCCATGCCTTGGTCAATGCAATGGTGTGCGCGTCGATCCCCATCGAATTCCACTGCTGGGTTAACTGATTGTTCACTAGGTTCTCCCAAAGATTGTCGAAATCCTTGCCCTGGTGAAAGAAAAATCGCATGGAGAACAAGCTCAGGCCGGTGGCGCCGGCGGCCGTCCACGCGCCGAGCAGTCCGGTCACCAAGCCGATGCGCGCGCCCGCCCCGATGGTGAGCCACGCCGGTTTTTCCTTGCGCAGATAGATGGCCACAACCCACGCGCTGGTTCCCGCCATCAGCAGCAGGCCAAGGATACTGACAGGGGAGAGCATCGAGCACAGAATTCCCGCCGGAATGGCCAGCGTCAGCGCGGTGCGGATGGCCGGCTTCCAGTCCACACTGCCGGCGTCGCGCACTGGCGCGTTTCCGGTTTCAGCCGCCATCTGCCCTTCGGCATCCTCTGTGGAGTAAACCAATTGTGGCAACCCGCAGAAGGGGCAAAAGCAAGCATCGGCCTCGACAGCCTGGTGGCAGCGGGTGCAAGTCGTCTCCATACACTTATGAGCCTATAGCATTTTGGCATGCAGTGGACAGACCGCCCGCCGCCGGCGGCCGGGCACAAAGGCCGGCCCGCTGGATGCGATTTGAACCGGCCATCCTGCCGGATGAGCCAGCATGCGAACAGTGGCGCGATGGATTCCCCTACAATAAACGGAGGAGCAATCAACGATGGCACACATGGTTTTTTGCGTGCGCAACAAGCGCGAGATGGAAGGGCTGGACGAGCCCCCGTTCGACTCTGAGTTTGGCCAGAAGATCTACAAAAACGTGTCGAAGGCGGCCTGGGACGAGTGGGTTCAGCGGCAGAAGATGCTGCTGAACGAGTATCGCCTGCAGCCGTGGACGCCGCAGGCGCAGCAATTCCTGGTGGAGCAGATGGAGGAGTTCTTTTTCGGCTCCGGTTCGGCGCTGCCTTCGGAATATGTTCCTCCGGCACACTGATGCCGTGTAGCTTCACGCGTGAAGCGGCCTGAGGTGTAAACTGTTAGCGACCCCAAAAGCCGACTCGCCCCGAGTCGGCTGCATTGTGTCGGGACGTGGCTCAGCCTGGTAGAGCACTCGCTTGGGGTGCGAGGGGTCGGCAGTTCAAATCTGCCCGTCCCGACCATATTTAGAATCAATAGTTTACTTCTTCTTCTCAAGTGGTCCGATTGCAAATGGTCGCAATTGGCATTCTGGCGACTATGGGGGAAATTTGTGGGGCAATCTGATGGGACTGAAAGAGAAGCGAGCGCGGTCAGCTCTTTGAGGTCTGCGCGCTCCGAAGCTTCTCGAGCATCTTGTTTACTATTTCGGCGATAGCGCTAATTACGGTTATGTCCGTCGTGTTGCCACGAAGCAGGGTTGCCAATGCGCTCAGTTCATCGAAACTGCCGGCGGGATTCACGAGATTCAACATCGTTTTTCTTCTGTTTTCCAGGCTCCTGTGCTGATATCGCTTCATCATCTCTACCATCGTTGCAGCGCTCCAGCCCAGAATCGGAGCGATCTGTTCCAGCGTGCAACCAGCATCCAGCAGCCGGGTAACAGTCGTGTGACGGAGATCGTGGAATCGAATGCGCACACGCGCGAGCCGACGTGCTGTAGTCCATGCCCGCTTCCATGAGCCTATAGGTCGATCGGGGCATTGGTTATAGATTTTGAATTGATCCGCGTTTAGCATTGCGTGCATATTTCTCCCTCTGAAAGACAAAGTGGTCTGGTTGTCTTTTCGGAAACGCTATAGCCCATTCCCTCATCGCCTCTAGCGCGGGGCCAATGAGAGGCACGAGCCTCCCTTCACCGGTCTCGGTTTTGCTCTCTCCCACGGTCAGGCATGCCTTTTCAAGATCGATCTGAGACCACCGCAGTAGACGAATTTCGTCGTGCCTCAGTCCTGCATACAATCCAAGAGTGACTGCAGGATACAGTTCGCGCGAAATACTCGCGCGGCATGCGTCCAAAAGCCTACCTTCTTCTTCAAATGAAAGTTCTTTTCCAATGTTTTTTGGCTCCTTGAGCTTCTTGTAATCCTTGCGCAAATGTTCCCAACAGTCATAGCGGCGCAAAATGAGCCGGAGAGTCTCGATGTTCATGTTGATGTATCGGTTGGAGTCACCGTGAGCACGACGATCGGCAACGACCGCCTCGATATCTTCTTTGCTGATTTTCCCGACGAGTTTCTTACCGATGAACGGAATGAGATTTCTAATGCTGCGTTCGTGAATATCCATTGTCTTCTTGGTGAGTTTGGAGCGAACTGCTTTAACGGTCTCTGCTGCCGCGGCTGAGAAAGTCTTCGGTGGTTCCGGCTTTTCGAGTCCGTTGTATTTTTCCTCACATTCGCGGTGCCGTGCACGCTCCGCATCTCTTGCAATCGTCTTCGACCTGCTTTTGGAGCTTTCGCGAATTCGCTCGCCGTTGAAGACGAAGTCATACCACCAAATCCGCGAACCCCTCGGCCTATAGAGTGACATGTCCTTGTCCCTCCCAGGCTTGATTATGGTTCCATGGAACTATAATCAAAATAATTGTAACACAATAGAGGGATTCTGGAGGGAGAATGTTGGGGCGTCGAGCGCGTTTGCTAAGTATCAGAAAATACAGTGCTTATGTTATTCAGGAAGGCCGTCTCATTTTGTCGATCGACGGGGACGGTTTGCCATTCGATCAATCGCCAGCACCGCACTATCGAGTTTTGCGTTTTGTTCTTGTATGTATCGCATAGTGGTTTGCGCACTGGTGTGGCCGAGGAGACGTGCAATTGTCTCCAGGGGAACCTCTTCCTGCCTCATCCAGAATGCGGTAGTGTGGCGGAGATCCTTGAAGCTGACTCCCCTAACACCCGCGGACCGGCATGCGCGCATGAATGCCTGAGAGATGTTTGTACTCGTGACAGATTTGCCTCTAAAGATCCGTCCTTCTGCAGGATTGCTTTGAGGCCGCACCGACTGCAACGCGTGCTTCGCCAACTCATTCAGAGGGACATTCCTTTTAGATTTGCCGTGCGATACGCAAAGTGACATTTCGCCGCTCATCTCTTTAACGTCTTCCCATCGCGCTTTTAATAGCTCTTGACGGGTCAATGCCGTGCTCACACAGAACTCGAGAATAATTTTCAGCCACTCCGGACTTGCATCGCGGACCCGACAGAATTTATCCGGTGTCAAATAGTGGGTCTCCACCTTCTCCCGAGGTACAGATATGTCGGAAGCCGGGTTCGTCCTGATAAGGCCATTTTCAACTGCCATCCGAAATATTCGCTTTAGTGCGCCTAATTCGAGCCTCAATGACCCAGGCGCAGATTCACGAGCTCGATGCCGAATGAAATCTCGTACCTGCCTTTCCGAGATGGTAGCGAAGATCGTCGTGCCTTGGAAAAACGCATTAAAGCGCTTGATCATGGATTCGAGCCGAACAAGGGATGCCGATGAGAGTTTATCTCTTTGGCTAATGAGGAATTGATCAGTGACACTTCCGAAGGTTAATGGGCGCGCCGCCGCCGCAATGGGTTGACCCATGCGACCCACCCCGGAAGCGATGCCAGCCTTGCGGCCCATGGTAAATAATATTGCAGGATTAGACCCAAGTGGTAAATCCCGGTCTAACCCACCCATTCCATACCCATTGGCTGCCCACTGCCTACCCACAGCTAGATCAATCAACCCTGTCATCCATCCTCAACAGGCACCTCAAGCCCCTTTGGATTCAGCCCAAAAGCGAAATCGCCAAAATGGTTCCCAGGCTTTTCAGAACGCCTTGCAGGTCGGAAGACAGATTTCTGGTTCACGCCATACGGCGACCACAATATCGCGGTGGGCTAACGGCGGAGGTCGTCTAAGCAAGAGAGCGGCTAGCCAAAGGGGTATTCTGCATTCTCAAACCGGTTCCGAGCCCCCTAACCCGGTGGCGCCAGCTTTCGGCAGCAACAGACTTAAGGCACTAGAGCCCATTGAGCAATTGGGAAAGTGTTATCTCAAAGCCGTCTGCAATCGCCTTGAGAATCCTCAGGCCTGGATCCTTCTTGCCCGTCTCAATCTCCGATAGGTAGCTTCGATCAATGCCAAGCGTTTCGGCTAGCTCAACCTGAGTCCAGCCGTTCTCCTTCCGGAGAGCCCGAACGCGATTCCCAAGATCGACACGGATGTCAGTAGACACCTATTGATCATCGCGTGTAGGCTATTGCCGATGTGTTGGCTATTGCCAACATTCTTGGCAGGAGATGGCTGAAATGAAACCTGAAGAAACGACAGACAGGCTCCTTACGATCGAACAGGCGGCGGAACAACTTGGCGTAAAGCCCGCGACAATTCGGTCGTGGATCCTCAAACGCGAAAAAATCGAAGTAGTGAAAGTGGGACGCCTCATCCGGATCAAGGAGAGTACAGTTCACAACTTCATCGACGACAACACCATTCCACCGAGACAGAAAGACTTATGAAGAATCCTCGGTTTCTCGATAGAGGCTTAATTGGCCTGGTGAAGATCGAAGCCGCTTCAAATTTTTCTGTGAGCGGTATGTCAACCCCACCTTGTGCCGGGTATCGTACTGGCCCAGTGTAGAGGGATGAAGAGTGAGCAAACGAAGCGGTGATCGAAGTGGCGAGGGTTGGTCTCGGAGCAGGTTGCGAGCGGACAAAGTGGAACGGTGTAATGCCGTGAGCGTGGTATTCGCGAGTGGCAGTTGTACGAGTGGAAGAAACGCTTGCGCAAATCGGAAGAGGCGGAGTTCCTGGCCGTAGAGGACAAGCCCAGTGAACCGGCGGTAGAGGCGGCTGCGCCGGCGTCCGGCAAGGCGATTGAAATCTGGCTGCCGAAAAGGAACAGCCCGGGGTAGGCGCCAAAGGCGTGGGCGATGCAGCAACGAGGGAGTAACATTCGAACATGCTCCCTGAATTCCCAAAGCTCAAATCAGAGATTCATTCCCAGCTCCTTGCCCGAATCCGACGCAGAATAGAGGCCGCTGACCCTGTCGTTTCGCAGATCAAGGCCTTTACCCAGCATGAAGGGCAAAGGATGCGATATGAGAGACTCGACGCACCCTCAGCAGAAATCAACGAGTCGGAAGATGTGGGAGCGCCGTTTCAGGTCCTCGTCTCGGAGGTCCCGGACCTGATCGGCGCTAATCTGGATGCCAAGATCGAGGCGTTGGCACAAGATGTTGCAAAAAATAGATCAGCCTTCTTCTTCCGTCGATTCCAAGAGACTTGCGACGAAGTTGGAAACGCGGTTCACGCTGGGGGCAAGCCGCTCAGTGCAGAATTATTACTTGAGATGCTCGACAAGGTGCAGGTTGATTTCGGTCCCGACGGAAAACCGACCGGCCAATTCGTCATTCACCCAGATATGGCTCCGGCCCTAAAAAAGGCAGCAGAGGAACTCGAACGTGACCCAGAACTCAAAAGACGGCATGAAGACATCCTTCGACGGCAACGAGAGGAGTGGGCTGCTCGAGAGAGTAATCGAAAACTGGTTGACTAGCGCCAACGAGAGACAATACCAACTTCCGTTCTGTCAGGTGCTGCAAGCCCGCGGCGAGACGATACTCTACATCTCAAAACACGGTCCCTTTGAGAAAGGAAAGGATATTATTTCCCGCGCCCCCGACGGCAGGGTGCACGCATACCAATTGAAGAAGGGGGATATCGGTTTAGCAGATTGGCGAGATATCCGCGGCGAAATTGAAGAGCTCGTCGAGCTGGCAATTGAAATTCCCGGCGCGCCCCCTATCACCGAATTTGTTCCCTACCTCGTCACGAACGGCGAGCTGAAAGACACAGTGATCGAGCAAATCCGCGTCGGAAACCTGAGTCGAAGCAGTCGCGGGATTCGCAACGAACTGCTCACCGTCGGGAAGGGCGAGCTATTCGCAATGTTCCGGGAAGCGCACGGTGCATACCTCCCGCGCGAGCTCACGGACTTCCAATCGTTTCTCGAACTTATCACACTGGACGGGGCCTCGCCGGCGGACAAGGGAAAAGCGGCTCTTCTTTTCGAGCACCTATTGCCAGCTGATTTCGCTTCCGTGAGTCAATTAGATGCAAGACGCGCGGCCACAAGCGTTGCGCTCCTTGCGGCATATATCTCTGGGCCGGCCGAATTTGCTTCCAACCATTGGAGCAGATTTGAATATTGGGTTCTGGCGGGCAGCTATGTCCTCTATTGCGCTGAGAATTCGGGGGCTAGTGAATCGAGCTGCGAATCAGTCTTTTCGCTTTGCGAAATGGCGGCCGAGGACGCACTCGCTGCATTGGCACGGGAATGTGAAGAAAGGGAAGACTTCGTGCAGGGGCTTCCCCTCGATGATGGGCATGTCTACCGAGCACGCATGACCATTATCATCGGCACGATCTGCGCCTTGGATCTTTCAAATCGTATCCGAGGAAACCCACGACATTCGGCACAGATTGCCCGCAGGTTGCTGACCGACCGGCTTAAAGAGACAATCTTTTGGGGAGAATCTGCAACTCCGTTTTATTGGGCGAGCATGTTGGCAACGGAGCAGGATTGCAACTCGGCGCTGGCTGAGAGCGTGGCCATTCGGCTCATTAGGGACATCTGCGAGCTTAACGGCGATTCAGCGCAAGCGCGCGGTTTCCCGAATCCATATTACTCCGCTGAAGAATCTCTTCGTCTTGCCTACGGATTGGATCCGCTGAACGACGAGCAATTCGTCGGCTTCAGCTACTCGGTCCTTATTCTCGTTCATTTCTTGGTCAAACGCCTCCGGAGGCAAGCGCTGGCGCGTTTGTGGCACGGTCTCACGCGAATGGGGCTCGTCGAGTACGCACCCGCCCGAGCCGCCGATTGGTATAGGTGGAAGACCAACGAAGGAGTCCTCAACAGCCAGCTAGTGGACGAGCCACAAAGCTGGGAGAAGCTCATGCGCGACGCGAAGGAGGTCCCAGTGGGGCAATTGCCCCGAACGCTTCTTGCCCGACCTGCCTTCGCGCTTTGGTATGCATTGGTCTATCCTCACCGCTTCACGCGCGCAATCGCGAAGCTCATTGACGACGCCGTAGCGGGGCAGTTGCTCTCTCCGTGAACAAAGAGTCTTCGTGCTGCAAGATGTTTGATATTTCCTCACAAACGGGGCAGTGTTCCGCGATCCACTTTGACGGGAAGTCGCCGTCGCGTCCTTGTGCTGAAGCCTCGTGCCGCTCTGGAACCAAGAGAGCGCGTCGCCCGTTATCCGTCAACTCACGCGACAGGAGTAATCTCGACACTAGCCGACTTCAGGGTAGCAATCCGAGATCCTCGACTCCTTCGGTACGGAGCACCGCACTCGCGGCGCACGCTGTTGCGTAAGTACCATTGCTCGGATTTGTCAGCCGCGCTGCTCCATGTCTTCGTATTGCGCTTCTACCTCAGGAGGCACTGAAGGCTGGATGCGCTCCATGGAAGAAACAAACGATTCTGTTGAGATAGGCACCCGTTCCTTCAGGGCGCTTCGCGCAGCTTCATCAACCAAAAACTGCAAGTCGCTAGCCGAATAACCGATCAAAGTCTCAGCAAGGAGGTCAACTGCCAGATCAGGTGCTATTGGCCGATTGCGAAGGTGAAAAAGAAGCATCTCTCGACGTGCCTCTTGATCCGGAGGACCAACATAAACCAGCTTGTCTAATCTCCCAGTTCGCCTCACCGCTGTATCTATCTTCTGTGGCTGATTGGTGGCTGCAATCACAAAGACGCCTTTTTCAGAGCACTGATTCAAATGGGCCAGGAATTCGTTGACCTCCTCAGACTTATATTGCTGGCTTCCTCCAAGATCTTCTCGTGAGGGAGCTAAGGCTTCGAATTCATCAATGAAAATAATGGACGGCGCATGCTCTGCGGCTGAATCAAACAATTCCCGAATTCGAACGACGCTCTGATGAATGTAGGGACTCGCCAATTCGGAGGGGATGACCTCCACGAAATAGTGGCCCAGTTCCTCCGCTAGTTGGCGCGCGATATAAGTCTTGCCGCAGCCGGGAGGCCCATAGAGAAGAATCCCGTTGGGAATCGATAGCCCGTATTCCCGATAGGGCTCCGGATTCCTCACCGGCTCCACTACTTCCTGCCGCAAAAGTTCTTTAAGTGCATGCATACCTGCCACTTTATCTAAGCCTGAACCCGCTGGGGAAGCACCACTCCTTCCTTTGGGCTCTTTCTCTAGGCAATGCGCTTCACTTCTGAGCACCCTCTTAAGAGCCGAGAACGTGGTAATTGCGGTTGTTGAATTACTATTTTGCAAGCATCGATCCGCGATACGCGCCAATTCTTCGGTTGCAAATCTGGCCCAGCGCTGGATTACCGCAAATCCTCCCATTTGCGAATCGGGCGCGACCCCCGTTGCGATTTGACAGAATGCCTTGGTTGCTAGACGTACCTGTTCAGCTTCGTCATCAATGGCTTGCCTTAGCGGAATGAGAGAACATATTGATCGGTTTCCCGGTGCAAGAAAAATCGTGTGGGGATTGAGATCCGGAAGCATCTGAATTGCACAACCGCGCTCAAATGCATCGATAATCGCATTGAAGAGTGCCCGAAGATCGGCGTCTGAATCCTCTTTCAGGTTTGTTCCATCAAGATAACGACCAGAGACCGTAAACACTGCTGCCAACCGGTCCAAGGCGATTTCATTGGCATCCACAATCCGGATAAGTCTCACTACATGACTCGGCTGATCTGTCCACCACTTTCTTAAGTTGTCGCGAGAATCTCCCTCGCACAGAATCAACACAGATGTTTCCTCGCCGACTGGCCCAAGGCTGTAGATCTCAGCGCAATCGTCCGAATAAAGTACTCTCGTAATGGCAGGTAGACCCGCAGGCGAGTGACCAGAGGCGAAAAACGGTCTCTTCTTAATCATTGGATCAGTACTTCCTCAAACCCGAACGCACCGCACGCTCGCGTACATCGTCTGACAAGCTTTGAGGCTGGAGCTTCCATAGAGAACGGACCACTTCCCGCAGCGCCTGACCGTCTCCGCTCGCAATGGATGTCCTCCCCTTGGCGATGAGCGAATCAGCTTGAGTCTGATTAATGAAGGGCGTTCCAGGTTCACAAAGTGAATCGAATATCTCCCTCCAAAACCAGTCATGTTTGAAGAGTGTTCGCCAGCGCAGAGAATCGATCTCGTCAGCAGCTCTCTTCGCCCCTTTGGTATCTTCTCTGGATACCGCCCGCTCGAGTTCGCGCTTGAGCAATGCAAACTGCTGCTGCTCCAGGGAAGATCCGAACTGAGTGATCACTTCTCCTGTACTTTCGACAATTTCGACGAAATGCAAATTGCCAGGCGCACTATCGTTCGATCCAACTTGAAGTTCTAGGCGGCTGAGTTTCCCTCGGACCACTTTTGAAGCCTCAACGACGCGTCTTGCGTTGTCAGGATCTGGATCCTTTCCAGATTTTCTGGCGGTTGCTTCGATGTCATTGAGTTCCTCGCGAATTTGCCTCAGTTCCGCTTGCGTCGTTTTGTCTTCGGCTGTACTTTCTAATGCATCAAGCCGTGCACGATAAGATTCGGTTTCGGCGGAAACCTTTGCCGATAAATCAGCAAAGTCCTGCTCCTCGCGTTGCGCTACGTACAATTCGTCTTTGAAGCTGAAATGCTGATTCAGATGAGGCACAAATGCCGTTACCGTGGTCCGACGGGACGAGTCGATCTGAATTGTCACCTCAATTTCCGATTGTTCAGGAATAGCGCGGTGAATCTTATCGTGGGACAAGACAACTCTTCCTACCCATTCATTTGCATCCGGGTCCGAAAAGAATTCACCCTCCCAAAGTTTTATCGTGATATCTGAATCTGGGTCTCCGGGCCTGAGAGTGTGCTTTGCCCGATATTTGACAGTTTTCTCCAATGGCAAAGGAGATCCTTTCGGAAGAATTGGATCAAGTACCGGTTTACCATCCGACTTGACTACTTCGACTGACAGCGTATGCGGAAGTGGAGGGGCCGAAGGAACGAGGCCTTGGCGTACTTTGAATTCCGGCGTGTCAGTTTCCAGCATGTGCCCATGCTCGTTCCGGGCATAAACCCAGAATGTCGTAACCCCACCTAATTGAAGTGGCGCGGTAACTTCAAACAGGCCCGCCTTCGGTTTAATCCACCCGCTTGTCCATAGGCCGCCTTCTGAATCAATCTTGACCTCGACGCCATTCTCACCACTCAGAACTCGTCCTCCGATTGTGGTGCTCTGATTGGAACTGACCGCGTCATAGGCGAGCTTAAGCCCCACAACCGCGGGAAGTACTGCCTCAGAGGTTGATACCGTTCTTTTGCTTCTTTCAAGCGTCGATGCATAGACTGCGGCGCCGCAGGCAACGACGGTCATTGGGTCCGCTGAAAAATCGACGGGGGCTCCCAGCCGAGAGCTGAGTATGGATCGAAGTATTGGCGATTGGGTCGGTCCACCCACGAGGAGAATGCGATTCAAATCTGAGCCCTCTATGCGGGCACTGGCAAGCGCTTCGATCGCCAGAGAACAGCATTTGTCCAGCAGAGGCTGCATCAGCGATTCGAGTTGAGCCCGTGTAAAGGAGATATCAAGCTCAATATCTTCTCCAGAATCATCTTCGCCTACGTCGAACAAAGAGATAACGACCTTTTCATCGGACGAAAGGTCAACCTTAGCTTCCTCGGCCTTCACCCTCAATCTGGGCAAGAGTGAATTGAGTGCGCAATCTGGCCCCTTGCTTTTGAGTTCGTATTTCGATGTGATTTCCGGCAAAAGTACCTGATCGACGATTAGCCGGTCGATATCCTTTCCACCGAGCAGATTATTTCCCCGATGCTCGATAATATTGAGCCTACCGTCTTTCGTCGAGATCACAGCGATATCAAGCGTTCCGCCGCCCAAGTCAAAAACTAGCCACCTCTGGTTAGCGCTGTCTGGTTTAACTCCATATCCGATCGCAGCGGCAATCGGCTCCTGGAGCAAAGTAGCCTCCTCGATGCCAGCCAACTGTGCGGCGCGGGCGGTTGCCTCGCATTGAAGGGCGCCGAATGCTGCTGGCACCGTCACGACCGCCGATGTGACATCCACCCCAGCTTGCCTGCGCACATCCTCCCTCAATGCTTTAAGAACTTCCGCCGAAGATCTTTCAGCGGA
>JAJZKY010000846.1 GCA_021803885.1 Planctomycetota bacterium | reverse complement strand
ACTACTTAACGCTCTTTCATGCAGCCCTGCACGCTTGCTAACTACCTGAAAATAGATATATAGCGTCACTCATAACCCAAAGGTCGCAGGTTCAAATCCTGCCCCCGCAACCACACGAATTTGCGTAGGGATGGCTTCTAAGCCATCCCTTTCGTTTCCAAGCAGATGCCAGCTTCCCTCGGCCACGTAGTGGGACTTCCCGTTCCCCGTATGCGGCATCATGCGGATCTCCGAAACATGCTTGAGCAGTTCCTTCCGGGCAGGCCCCGGATCGGCGGCCAGCAGCGCGCGGAGGCTCCCCATCCGTTCTGTGATGAAGTTGCGGACGTCCGCCAGATGAGCTTCCACCGAATCGTCACCCTGAGCCAATAGCTGATCGGTGATCTCGCGCAACTGCTGTTCTCGCTCGTGGATGGCCTCGACCAAAAATGTAGACGGCCCGGTCTCCGCCGCCGTCGCAGCCAGCCGCCGCAACTCCCCTTCGAGCTTCTGTTTGCGTTCCCGCATCTGCGCCAGTTGGTTCGAGAGATTCGCAAAGGCGCTCCTGACGTGGTTTCCAAACTCATCCAAAACGTAGCCGATGGCATCGGGCTGCAGGACCTTGTTTTGAAGCTCATCGAGTAACTGTTCTTCGATCCAATCCTTACGCACGGTAACGGAGTTCGGGCAGGTCCCGCGATTGAAGTGCTGTGAGCATCCATACTTCGGATAGTGGCCGTAGGAGGTATATCCGGTAATGATGATGAGATTGGCTCCGCACAAACCGCACTTCAGAAGCCCGCTCAGAAGGTAGGGACTGGTGCTTGAACGAGGGATCAGAACGCCACCGCCCTCACGCACGCCATAGGTGCGCCGGACGTGCTCCTGACGTTCGCGCACGCGCTGCCACAACTCATCACTGATAATCTGCAACTCCGGGTGCGCGACCGTGCGCCATTCGCTCTCCGGTCTCGCGCGCCGCACACGCTTATTCGTTCCCGGCACCTTCACGAAGCGTGAGCTATTCCAAATCACTTCCCCGTTGTAGAGGTCGCGGCGAAGCATCGCCCGGATGCAGGTCGGGCACCACGTCGCGTACCGCTTGCCCGCCCGTGGCCTTGGTGGCGGAATATGCTCGCCATTCAGAGTCTTCGCAATCGTCTTAAGCGACTGCCCGTCGGCGGACATCTCAAAGATGCGCCGAACCACTGCCGCCTCGCTCTCATTGATGACCAGTTGCTTTCCCGTGTTGCCAGCCACAGGAACCGAATCGTAGCCGAAGCAGCGTCCGCCAGTGTGCTGGCCGCGCAGCATCAGACCTTCGAGTCCACGATGGGTCTTCTTGGCAAGCTCCTTTACATACAGGCTGTCCACCATGCCGTGGACGGTGACCAGTACATGCGCCTGCTCGTTTTCAGAATCGATGCCCTGACTGACGGCAATAAGACGGATGCCCGCGAAGTTCAGCTTCTCGAAGAAGGTCAATGCATCTTTGGTATTTCGAGCCAAGCGGCTGCTGTCGTCGAGCAGGATGATGTCGAAGGGGCGTGAGGGAGAGAGCGCCGCATCCATCAGGCGTCCCAGGCCGGGACGGTCGGCACCGACGCCGCTCAACGCTTCATCGACATAGACATGCTCTTCGAGAAATACAAACCCACGAGAACGCGCGTACTCGCGGCAGATACGAAGCTGGTCATCGATAGAGAGCGGACTCTGAAGATCGCTGGAATAACGGGCGTAAGCGGCGCAACGAAGAATCATGACTGATTACCGTCCTTGTCGGACGTTACCTCTGAAGGCCCTGTCATAGCAAGTCGATTCCGCATCTTGATTTCGGCCAGATATTCCCGCACCAGCGCAGGAATAATGACGTTGTCCAGCCAGGATTTGAGCGCAGGATCAAGCCGCTTTCCAGCACTCGAAGATCGCGTCGAGCCTGGCTGTTTTTCCCGCGCAGCTCCTTTTCCGTTTTTGATAGTCCCCGTTCCCACACGATACCTCAAGGCGCGGTTGCTGGCCGCCCCGTGAGCCGAACGATAGGGAGATTTCTCACTCGGACGTTATGCTTTTTCGGGGGTGGGGTATGCAGATTCTGCATAACCCCTCTGATCTGCGATAAGTTATTTGTTTTTTTTCTCTTATCCGCGAGAGTGAATCATTCTTTGTGCATTTCGCTGAAGACCTGCCTTGTGCGGAACAGGTGAATGACCGGCCCGTTTGTTCGGAAGCCTGCAAGCGAAGATCGATTCCTGTGTGCTTCGTGTTCTCTCAGGCACCGCGAGAGAAAACAGGCTGCGCCCTGCGGCGGAAAGATTCTGCTTCGCATGGGCCAGGGCAATCTCGCCAAAGAAACTCTGCGAACTGCGCCCATGCGCCCTACGGGTTTCGGCTCCCCCTGAAGGTCCCCCCGAAAAAGCATCTTCCCGCCTTGGGAGCAGCCTTCTCTCGCGCCCTTGCGGGAGGGTGTCCTGAGAGATCACTCCGGGACCACAAAGGAGATCAAACCATGCAGGCCATCCAGAACAAATCAACCAGGCAGATCCTCAACACTATCGCGCAGGGAGATTGCATCGAAATCATGCGGCAGATGCCCGCGAACAGCGTGGATTTCATCCTGACCGATCCGCCATACCTGGTGAACTACCGCGACCGATCAGGGCGCACCATTCAGAACGATGCCAATGCCGACTGGCTCAAGCCCGCGATGAAGGAAGCCTATCGAGTGCTCAAGCAGAATCGAGTCGCCGTGATGTTCTACGGCTGGAGCAAAGTCGATGCCTTCTTTGGAGCGTGGAAAGACGCGGGTTTTCAACCTGTCG
>JAJZKY010000845.1 GCA_021803885.1 Planctomycetota bacterium | reverse complement strand
CGAAACGCTGCCGCGACTCCTGCGGCCTACCGGCCTACTCTCTACTGTTCAAGCCATTTTTGCGAAAACCCCGCCGCCGCAGCAGCATCCCTGCGCCGGCGATCGCCAGCAGGGCTACCGGTGCCGGCTCCGGTACCGGTGCGATCTCGCCACCGTTGGTAAGCGAATACGTCTTGTCGCCCAGATACGCATTGGCGCTGTTCGTGGGATCATAGTAAATGCTCACGCCATTGCCGGTGATGTTGGCAATCTGGCTTACGCCGCCGGCCAATGTCAGGATATAGGTATAAAACGCCCCGTTGGTTCCGGCGGACAGCCCAGTACCGTTGCCCAGCGAAAGCGAACCGCCGCTGTCAAGAATCAATTGCCCCCAAGCGAAATTGTTGGTAAAGCCGCTGGAAGATGCGCCCTTGTCGCTGCCGGCCACGGTCATCGTGTGCGCGTTGCCGGTGAATTCTAATATCCCCTGGGACGTGTCCCACGCCGTGTTCTGGGTGCTGTTGTTGTAAAAATTCAACAAGATCTTATATTCATCGCCCGCGCTAAGCTCGGTTACGCCCGTGGTTCCCTCGGTGAGCGTGGTAAACGTGGTAGTGGATGGATCAGAGATGGCCGTACCATTATTTACAAACGCTCCCAGGTAGCGGATCACCGCACCCGTCGAGATAATCAGCGCCCCGGATTCGTTGGTGACCGGGCCGTAAAATGTTGCGGTGGTGTTGGTGATCTGGATCGTCGGCGTGGGAGCATTTGTTGGAGCACTTCCGGCATAGCCGTTGATCACCGGGCCATAAAATGCCGTTGCCGCATCCGCCATGGAAATTGAGTTCAGGTTGGTCAGGCCGCCGGTGCGCACGGTACCGCTGCCCACCAGATAGCCCGTGGTACTGATCTGCAGGGCGTTGTTGTTGTTATCAAATGTGCCGCCGGAAAGGGCAATGGTACCGGCGTTGGTGGCCAACCCCTGTGCAAAAACCACGCTATTACCAGTTCCCGCTTCAATATTGCCGGTGGCTGCGTTGGTGACCCCGCCACCGGTGAGCGTGAGCGTCCCGCCATCGGCACGGATGGTTCCGCTATTGCTGACCGTGTTGCCCACGCGGCCAAAACCGCTGATGGTGCCGGAGTTGGTGATGGCCCCTCCCGTCAGCACGGCATTATTTCCGATGAGAACTACTTCACCGGTGCTTGAGAAGGCCAGCAGCGAGTTGATCTCACTGTTATCGTTAATTAAAAGTTCGCCGCCATTGGTGTTTCCCAGCAGACTCGTAAGCGTAATGGTACCGCCATTGGCATCAATCTCACCGCCGCTGTTACTGAGATTTGCGGAGATAATGCCGGGGCCTTCAACGGTGCCACCGGAATTATTATCCAGCGTGCCCGTGCCGTTGATGGCACCGCCGTTTAGAGTGACGGTCCCGGCGTTGGCCAGCGCCACGGAATTACCCGATAGATTAAGCGAATAACCCTGGCTCAACTGAACTGAGCCGTTGTTCACATTCGCTCCGGTGTTGCTTAGAACAATCTGGGTGGCGTTGGCCATATACGTTATTCCGACCGTGCCGTTATTGACAAACCCGCCGGTACCGCTGATGGTACCGAGGATGTACATCTGGCTGTTGTTGGTGAGGATGCCGCCACCGGAAAGCGCGCCGCCCTGGATGGTCATGGTGGCCTGATTATTCAGCCCCTGACCGTCAAGGCTGATCGTCTGGCCCGCGGAGATGGTAAAGGCCACGTCGTTTTCCATGCCGTTGCCCGCATCGAAAGATCCGGCTCCACTTAGCGTAAACGTCCCCTGGTTAATGAGCCGGGCGTCGAAGGTTCCGTCGAAATAGTTGAATGTGCCGGAGGGGTTCAGGTAGAAGGTCAAATCCGATCCACCCAGCGCGTCGTTAACCGACCCGCCTGCCTGAGTAAAGCTGGCGGCGTCGATTATTGCGCCGGTTACCAGAGTCCTCGTCGTGCCGGATATTCTGATGTTTCCAACCGATAAGTTGCCGCCAATTAGATCGTAACGGGCTCCGGTCCCGCTAACCGCAAGCGAACTCGCGTTATTCGTGGTTTCTGCAGCTTGAACGAAAACGCCGCCAAGAATAGATTCAGTGGTGCCGCTCCGATAGCTCGCGTACTGGGGACCCCCCAACACACCGGCGGGGTTCAAGTTATAGTTCTGGTATCCAAGTACGAATTTTCCATATACATTCAAAAAACTCGCGGTATTCGTTCCGCCGCCCTGCGCGAAATAAGCCCCCGATCCGACATTCTCCGGGCCGGCGTACAGAGAACCGGTGTCCGCGGAATGCGCATCCAGCTGATATACCGCATTGCCCACCAACTCAAACCCGTCCGTAAAGTTAGAGCCTCCGGATTGCAGGTAGTACGCGTAATAGGCACCAGTGCCCTGAATAATTTCGCTGTCTCGACCCGGGCCGCTAGCACTGTAGTAATCCACCATCATCGCGCTGGATGTCGACGACTGAGTGAGTTGCACGTTACCGGCACTGGCAGTGAGGTTCAGGCCGCTCAATTCATTATTTTCGGTATAGGTGTAATCAAGGTTCACCACCGCTCCGGGCTGGGCAATTGTGGCATAACTGCCGTCGCCGGGAACCACGCCCGTACCGAACCAACTCCAGTCCGCCCCATCGCTCCAATTGCCGGTTGTCGTGTTCCACGTGTAGATAGCCCCTCTCACCGGGGCCGCCCCCGCCCAAGTCAAGGCGGCTACTGCCGCCGCTGCTGCAATACCGGCAGCGCTGTGGCCAGTGTTTCCCGTGAACTGGGCCGCTTTTACG
>JAJZKY010000844.1 GCA_021803885.1 Planctomycetota bacterium | reverse complement strand
TGCCTACAGCGCGCCTTCTCACGATTCGCTCGCCGCAAGTGAGGCACCGCAGCCGCAGCCTTTGGGGCCTCCGGGCGCCAACCGCCCTAGCTATGGCCCTGCTGCACAAGCCGAGGGTCCTGCTACTTGACGAGCCGTTCGAGGGCATTGATCCCTCATCGTCCACAGTCATTGAGACGCTGCTTAGCCGACTCTCTAGCAATGGAACCACGATCTTGCTCACCTCTCACATTCTGTCGATCGTGCAGAAAATAGCAACTCGCGCAGTCATTCTTAGCCAAGGTTGCATTGAATCAGATTTCAGCCCCCCCACTATAAGCGAGGAAGTTGAGGAGGTATATTTCAACATCGTTGGCAAGCCGCAGCCGGAGGTGCCGGATTGGCTCGGATCCTAGCCGTCCTCTCGCTGCTGAAGAAACTGATGTTGAAGGAACTGAGCAGCGCTTCCTCCGTGCGTTTCAACAACTTTCTGTTCTGCATCCTCTTCATTATGTCCGCGACAAACGGAGGGCCGAAGGTAGCATTCTGGAGCACGCTCTTGTTTCAAATTGTCCTTCTTGCGCCTTTGCTTGTTACTTTTTCAGTTGATACGCAGCATAGGCTGCCTCCGGAGCGAGTGGCTACGTGGCCACTTACAGGTAGACAGAGGCTCTTGCTCAGTTCCGTAAGTTTTGCATTCAATCCATTCTTTATGGTGCTGTTTCTCAGCTACCTGTTCTGGATGGGCCTGGCAGCGGGTCTGTTTTTTCTTCTACTGGCATTCATGGCGCATGGGGCGGTATACGCCGTTGGCAGTCTCCCATTCAAAATGAGGACGCCTGCGGGCCTTAGCCTTTTAAGGACGCCTTTGGGGGTGAGCGGAATCGCGCAAGAGACATGGCGGGAGATGCTGAGAACACTCGACTTTTGGACCGCGCTGCTTATAGCGGTTAGTGGAACTCTGTATCGGCTGTTGGGGAGGGCGCCGGACCCCGAAGCGTTTCCGATCCTGTCGTTATTGGTTGGGATTGCAATGAGCACGATGGGGCAACGCATGCTCCGTCTGGATGATGGGCGCGCGTTGCTGCGCTATCGTCTCCTGCCGATTTCAGGTTGGAAGCTGCTCGTGACGCAGGACATGACTTTCCTGATCCCACTCAGTGTGATGGTTTCCCTCTTAAGTCTGCGAACCGGCCTTGCATTTGGCCTGGCCGCTATCGCAGTGGGACGGTACCCATCGCTGAGACAGCGGGCGAACCAACGTAGATGGCGCTTTGTTGGAGGAGATCCACGTTTCGGGGTGGCACAGGTTCTCTTGGGTGGATTAGCTGGAATCGGAGCGGCAAGGGCTGGACTCTGGGTCTTGGCTGTTGCTCTCGCCCTCTACGTGGTTTCCATCTTTTGGGGTGAACAGCTCTGGAAATCCCCCCTGACTGCTTAACCAAATAACACGTCTCTGGTGGTGCTATTCGAGCAGCTCACTCTAAAACGAGGTTCGCGGCAATGACCGACAATAATCGCCATGCGCTCGCTGAGGGATGATCGACGACGATATGTGGCCGGACGCCCTGGCTCCTGAACGGGCAAGTTGACGAGAAACGGGCATGTCTGACAAGTGCCACTGACTGTCAGTTGCCGCTTAACAGCCCAAATCACTCTTCCAGAGCCGCCATTGCTGTACATTGCAACGATCAAGTTCTCGAACATGCGTCAGGAGCACCCACTCGTCCCGCCGCAGTTCCTGCACACGTAGCAGTGTCCATTCGGACTCATCAGAGCGCCGCAGGAACGGCAGGCTGGCGCGTCGCCAGCTTCAAGTCCTTGGGACGAAATCGGCACGACTTTGCTCGGATCAGCCCCAACGCTGCCGTAATAGCCGGATGCCGAAAACAGAGCGAGTTGCGTTCCAGAGAGGAAGCGAAGTTCCAGCCAGCGGAAAAGATAGTCCATGATCGACTTCGCGTAACCCAGTTCCGCGCTTCCCGTCCAGCCGGAAGGCTCAAAGCGAGTATGCGACAGCTTGTCGCAAAGCACCCGCAAGGGCACACCGTGCTGAAGGCTGACGGACACGACGGTTCCGAAGCACTCCATCAGGCCGGCAATCGTTGAACCTTCCTTGGCCATCCGGATGAAGATCTCGCCAGGTTGACCGTTGGGGTAAAGACCGACCGTCAGATAACCTTCATGTCCTCCAACCGAGAAGTGATGTGTGATCGCCGGGCGCTCGTCGGGAAGGCGGTGGCGGTTGGCGCCCGGAGGCCCCAAAGGCTGCGGCTGCGGTGCCTCACTTGCGGCGAGCGAATCGTGAGAAGGCGCGCTGTAGGCATCCATTTCTATCCTCCTGCCGGGAATTGAGGCCGCCACTGGAAGGCCCGTTCGCGATGCCAGCGAAGAGGGTTGTACCTCCAGATCGAATTTCGGTCAAACGCGCTGAATCGCCTTTGGAAAGCTATGCGGCTATCTGCCGCATCTCTCTCAGCTTGCGATAGAAGGTCGTCTTGCCGATGCCCAGCAGACGCGCTGCTTCCACCGGCTTTCGGTTGGACTTCCTGTACGCGGCCAGGATCATGGTCCGCTCCATCTCATCGAGTGTTGGGAACGTCTCGACGGTCGAGAGCGGAGTCAAATGCACTGGGAGCTGCCGGTGGGCAGGAGACTCTTCCAGCCTCGCCGCCGCGGCGGAGATAAGTTTCGAAGCTTCCTGAAGGTTCAGCAGGCATTGAGAATCCTGCTGATATACGACTCTCTCCACCACCCGTTCAACGACGTTCACGATGGGCGCGGGCAGGGCCTGGCCGCAGCGACGGCAGTTCGCATGATCTGCCC
>JAJZKY010000843.1 GCA_021803885.1 Planctomycetota bacterium | reverse complement strand
GGAGGCGATACCGCGCCTATCACGCTCACAGAGCCGATGCTTCCTCCCAGCGTCTCGACCCTGCCCGCACGCTCGTAGAAATCCGCTATTCTCTTTGGTAGGTACGACGGATAGCCCTCTTCTCCAGGCATCTCCTCAAGCCTCGTCGATATCTCCCGCATCGCCTCGGCCCATCTCGAAGTCGAGTCGGCCATCAGCGCGACGTCGTAACCCATGTCTCTGAAGTATTCGGCTATCGTTATGCCAGTGTAGATGCTTGCCTCCCTCGCGGCCACGGGCATGTTGCTAGTGTTCGCAATAAGCACAGTCCTCTCCATCAGCGGCTTTCCTGTTTTTGGGTCCTTCAACTCGGGGAATTCTGTTAGCACCTCCGTCATCTCATTCCCACGCTCTCCGCAGCCCACGTATATGACTATGCTGGCATCGGAGTACTTGGCCAATTGGTGAAGGCTTACGGTTTTTCCGGCCCCGAAAGGCCCCGGTATGCCTGCCGTTCCGCCCTTCGCAACCGGGAACAGAGTGTCGATTACCCTCTGGCCGGTAATCAGCGGCACCTCAGCCGCGATCTTGCTCTTGAACCTCGAGCCCTGCCTGACCGGCCTGGTCTGCACCATGCTTATCTTCACAAGCCTGCCGCCGCTCTTCACCGCCGCAACAGTGTCGTCTACGCTGAACCTGCCTGACTTGATGCTCTGCACTGTGCCGCTCACTCCGGCGGGCACCATTATGTAGTGCTTTATCAGCCCCGTCTCGTCCACGTAGCCGAGTACCGAGCCTTCGCCGACATGAGAGCCCCTCTTGATCTTCTTGTCTGCGTGGAACTCCCACTTCTTTTTCCTGTCTATCGCCTCGACGTCGCTTCCCCTCTTGATGAACGTGCCTGACTTGGCCTTTATTGCGGTGAGCGGCCTCTGCACCCCGTCGAAGATCTGCGAGAGTATGCCAGGGCCGAGCTCTACAGAGAGCGGCTTGCCGGTAGACACTACCTTCTCCCCCGGCCTGAGGCCGCTGGTGTCCTCATACACCTGGATTATCGCCTTCTCGCCCTCCAGCTTGATTATCTCGCCTATTAGCTTGCCGGTTCCGACGCGCACGACGTCGTACATGCTGGCTCCGAACATATCGTTCGCGACCACAAGCGGACCTGAGATCCTTTCTATCGAGCCCAAACCATCACCTACTTCTTCTCCCCCATTATGTCTATGCCCACGGCCCTAAGTATGAGCCTGCGCAGCGTGCCCTCGCCTACCTGCTTCTCATTGTATCCCGCTACAGATATGACCAGCGGGTCTATCGAGTTCTCCATCTTGTATCTCACTCTCCTGTCCTTTATCGAGCCCGCGAGGCCCTCGGTGATGACTATCACACCCACGTCGTTCCTCTCGAAGAGCGAAAGAAGGAGCTTCTCCGCATCCTCCGGCCCTTCAGCAGTGTAGCTTTCCTTCACGCCTGCGAGCTTCATTCCGAGCGGCAGCACCTCTCCGCCTATAACTACTATCTTCTTCTTGTTCATCACTTTAACCACGATATCATTCCCCTGATCTCATCGTTGCTGAGACCATAGCCCTTGCCCTTCATGAGCACCCGGAGCGTGAACACCTCTATCTCCTTGAGGTATAGGAACGCGATAAGCACACCGAACGAGAGGACGCTGTGCCTGACCCCTCGCAGCGCGCTCGCGAAAACCTCGTTCATAATCGCTATCTCAAAGATCAGGATCGGCTTTGTCTTACTCTCCCTGTACTCCTCAACCGCCTTCTTCAGGTTGAAGATTTTCACGTTCTCCGCAAGCGACTCTGGTGTCCTGCCGGTCCTGAAGAGCGCCTCAAGCTTTATCGAATCCAAGCTGCCGTTCTGAAACAGATAGTTTGAGACGTGCGCAAAATCGCTTCCGTGCTTCTTCGCCTCTAGAAGCGTGAGTATGTTTCTCATGTCTATCCTTTTCCTTATCAAGGCCGCGGCCTCAGGGTCTATCATTGCAAGCCTTCCTATCGTTGCTCCCAGGCGCACGTAGTAAGCGCGCTCAAGCGCTCCGCTCGCCTCGGCAGCGCTGCCCGTTTTCTTGTAGGTATCCATCGCCTGTTTTATCTGTGCAGAGTAGGGGGTCTTGAGCATAAGCTTCTCCAGCACGCCCTCGACATTTTTTGAGGCCATCGCCTCCTTTATCGTCTCAGGACGTGCGTACTGTGATTCTATCAAGTATCTCGAGATGTCGCTGAAGTCCTTCCCGGTGGAGGCGGCTTCAAGCGCAATCTTGATGTTGCCTATGTCCCAGATCCCGGCTACTGCTACTATCAGCGATCTCTGGTCCTTCGGCGCGATGGATATGAGCTTGCTTGTCTCCCTGCCTTGGTTGCTGCTCAGCGCAAAGTCGATCAGTGTGTCCATCGCCTTGACACCGCCCAGCTTTTCTACGTCGGCCTTGTAATCGGTCTGAAGAAGCATTGCCGCTATGCTTTCCGGCTCCTTTGCCGCGAGCATCCTCTCGAGCGCGTCCTTGCGTATCAGTTTCGACTCCATCGCCTTCACTCGCGTGTTAGAGTATGCGTATTTCATAGCAGATCCGAGTCCCGCCATCTATCTCCTCCTTTTTCTTGCCTTCGCCTTGGCGCTCTTCACCGTCACGCGCCGCGTTTTTGGCGTGCTACGCTTCTGGCTGAACGCCTCTTCTATCAGCATGGTCTCGATTTCAGGCCTGTTCTTCTCGAATAGGCCCTCTACCGTTGCCGTTATCTTCACTGTGCCGGACCTGTTCGCCAGCACAACCCCGTTACCAACGCTTTCGTACCTTCTCCTTCCTCCACTA
>JAJZKY010000842.1 GCA_021803885.1 Planctomycetota bacterium | reverse complement strand
AGTTACGCTGACACTCTGGCTGCTGTCCAGATCGTCCCCAGATAAATCGTCCGCAGATAAGCGTTCTTCGTCCCATCATGCTCGAAAGGCACGGATACCCTCCGTGCCTTTCGCATTTCTACCCGCAAAAACAGAAAAGGCTGCGCCTCGCGCAGCCTCTCCGTCTTGCAGCCTTCCAGAATTTACGCAGTCGTCTTCGCGCAGAACTCGTTAAACGCCCGCGCCAGCTCCGCCCCGATTGCCTGCGCCGTGTTGTTCTCAATCACGAAACGCTGCATCAGGTACACCAGCTTTCCATCCCGCAAAATCGCCACGGCCGGCGACGACGGCGGATTCCCCTCAAAATACGAGCGCGCACGCTCCGTCGCCTCGCGATCCTGCCCCGCAAACACCGTAATCGACTGGTCCGGCAGCACCGGGTTTTGCAGCGCCAGCCGCACGCCCGGCCGCATCTTGCCCGCCGCGCAGCCGCAGATCGAATTCACCACCACCATCGTCGTGCCGGGAGCAGCCAGAGCCGCATCCACTTCCGCCGCAGTCCGCGTCTCCTTGATGCCGGCACGCGTCAGTTCTTCGCGCATCGGAATCACCATAATCTCTGGATACATTCGCCTCAATCCTCCAGGCCCATTCGCCTTTTCCTATTCTACCAAGCCGACCCTGCCCATCCCGCTCACGCGGGTGCTCCATTCAAGCCTTCCGTTGGCTTGAGCGGGATCAGAACATCTCCACGGTGCCCCTAGCAGTTTGTTGAAAGACGCGCCGAAGCATCGAGCGAGGCGCAGCAAATTGTGTAACGGCAAACTGACCCACGCAATGGATTGGGTAGGTTCTTGGCCGAAATTCTGTTTTTCAACAAACTCCTAGCAGCGAACAGCTCTCAGCAACTCCTCCGCATCGCTCGTCGGCGGCTGGCACGTCCGCCCCGAGCACACCAGCGCCATGCTCTTTCCCTCCCACCGAATCTCCGGCAGAGTCTCCGCCAGCGCCGGCGGCAGCAATCCCGCCTCCAACCCCTCCGGACCCAGTTCCACCACCATCTTGTTCACCGCGTACCGCGCCCGCGCCATCGCCGCCAGTCCCTTCGCCTGCTCGTCGCTCCCAATCACCACCACCTGCACCGGCTCCAGCAGCAGCCGCAGCAGCGCCAGACCGTACGTCCCGGCATAAATCCCAAAGTGCTCCACCACTCCCGCAAAACACTCCAGCGTCTCTTCGGCCATCTCGCGATACTTCACTTCGCCGCTCAACTCCTCCAGCCGCAGCAACACCGCCGCCGCTGCCGGATTCCCTGCCGGGGTCGGCGTGTCCTGCAGCGGCTTCCGCCGCGCCGCCAGCGCACCCAGCTTGCTCCCGTCCATCTCCGTATCGAAAAACCCTCCGCCAGTCCGGTCATAGAACCGCGCCACCATCGCATCCGCAATCTGCTGCGCAGCCTCGAAATACCGCCGCTCGCCCGTCGACTCCCACGCCTCCACGCATGCCTCGGCCACAAATGCGTAATCGTCCAGCACGCCCGCCACCTGCGCACCGCGCCCGGAACCCTCTGCATACGCCACCACGTGCTTCAGCCCCGCGTCCTCGCTCCACGCCTCGGCCAGCACCCGGTCCAGCGTCTTCAGCGCAAACGCCTTCACCGGCGCCAGATCCAGAACCCGCGCCGCCTGCAGGTAAGCCGAAACCGCCAGCCCATTCCACCCCGTGTACACCGTCCGGTCGATAAACGGAGTCGGCCTCGCCCGTCGCGCCTCCAGCAGCTTCGCCTTCACCACCTTCAGCCGCTGCTCTGCGTCTTCCTGCGTCAACCCAATCTCCGCCGCCACCGCCTCCAGCTCGCGCTTCCGGTGCAGCACATTCTTCTTCGGATTGTGGTGCATATCGCCCACTTCCCCAATGTCGAAGTAAGGCCCCGCCAGCGCCATCTCTTCCGCCGTCAACACCGCCTGCGTTTCCTCCAGCGTCCAGGTAAAGTAGTCGCCGTCGTCGTCCAGGTTGATGTCCGCGTCCTGAGACGCATAAAACCCGCCCCGCTCCCGGTCGCTCAAACACTCATCCATCCACCGGATCACATCCAGCGCCACCCCGGCGAACTCCCCGTCCACAAACGTCTGGAAGGCATGCACGTAATTCCCCAGCAGGCCCGCATTGTCATACAGCATCTTTTCGAAGTGCGGCACAATCCACTGCTCATCCACGGAATACCGATGAAACCCGCCCCCCAGTTGGTCATACACGCCGCCCGCGGCCATCTTTTTCAGCGTCACCACCACGGCCTGCTTCACGCGCTCATCGCCCGTCCGCGCCGCCAGGTCGATCAGCAAATCCATCGTCGAAGCATGAGGAAACTTCGGCTGTGTCCCAAATCCGCCATTCCGCGCGTCAAACTGCCCCAGCGCGCTCTCCGCCAGCTTCTCTACAATCCCCATCCCGAGCGACCCCGTCCGCCCGGCATACGCCTCGCCATGCTCGATCGCCGCCAGCACCTTGCCTGCATTCTCCAGCGCATCCTCGCGCCGCGTCTTCCACACTTCGGCCAGCGTCCGCAGCACGCGCTCAAATCCGGGCCGCCCGTAGCTGTCCTCGCGCGGAAAATAAGTTCCCCCATAAAACGGCCTGCCATCGGGAGTCAGCACCGCCGTCAGCGGCCACCCTCCCTGCCCAGCCATCGCCTGCACTGCCGACTGGTAACGGCTGTCCACATCCGGCCTCTCGTCCCGGTCCACCTTCACCGCAATGTAATGCTCGTTGATCACCGCCGCCAGGGCCGCATCCTCATACGACTCGCGATCCATCACATGGCACCAGT
>JAJZKY010000841.1 GCA_021803885.1 Planctomycetota bacterium | reverse complement strand
TGCCACGCTGCTGCTTCCGCCAAGGGTGCCCAGTTCCGCCATGCCGCCCGTCGTGGTGTAAGTGAAGGCGTGGAGCAGCCCCGATGCCCGGTGGTATTTTGACCGGCTCCGATGCCGGAAAAGTTGTTAAAGCCGCTGAGGTTGAAACTCGCCGCGTTAAGGATGAAATTGCCCGCCAACGTGTCCGATGGCCCGGTGGCCCCGTTGCCAAAACCCAAATCGGCAAACAGATTGCCCGCACCCTGCGCGGTGGTGCCCAGGTTCAGGCTGTATTGCGTGGACGATATCTCATGGAGCACCGCTCCGCTGGAGCCGCTTTGCAGCAGTATGGTGGGCAAAGCGTAGTTGTTCACAGTGGCGCTCACGTTATACACAATGGGAGTGAGAGTGGTTTTGCCCAGCGAATCAATGCCAGTGCCATCGGAAATCAGGTTAAGTGTCGCCGTGCCGCTCTTGCTGCCGGCGACGGCCGTGCTCACGCCCACCTGCAATGAGCCAGGTGTATTAGTGCTGCCGGGCGTGAGCACCACCGGATTGGGATTGGTAACCGCGAAGGCCGATCCGGTCAGGCTGCCCACGCTGGCATCGAGATTTTCGGAAAAGCCGTCGTTGGGCACACTATTGGTCAGGCTGATGTTTTGTGTCCCCACATCGCCCACATGAATAACGCCCAGGTTGATGGTGGTACCGGCGGGGCTGTTGACCACCGGGTTAGCCAGGCGATAGGCCGTGGCAGACATGGTGATGGTCTGCGGCGTCAGATTGGTAATACCCAGGCCGCTGGTGCCGGCACCGTCTGATTGCAAGGCCAGCGTGGCCGAACCCGTACGTACACCCGCAGCGCTGGTATCAAGCGTAACCGTCAGGGCATTGGCCGGAGTGAGGCTGCTGCCGGCAGCCAAGCCGGAAAAAGTTCCCAGGTTGGTGCTTAGATTACCGCTGCCGCTGCCCAGTTGGCCATCGAGCTGTTCAGAAAACCCGTCCGCCAGAGCGGTGTTGCTCACGCCCACGTTTTGCGTAACCGCGCCGCCAACGTGGATATTACCAAGGTTGATGGTGGTCGGCGTTACCGCTGCGGCCGCCAGGTTCCACGCCGTGCCGGTAACATTGACCGTGTCGGATGCTACGTTATCAAAGTTGCTGACCACTTTGATGGATTGACTGCTAAGCGAGCCGTCGCTGGCCGCATTAAATTGCACGCTATACGGCCCGGAAGTGCCTCCCAGAGCCAGGGGGCCAAAATTCTGCGCACCACCCGTGAGACTAATCCGGCTGTCGGTGAGGCTGGTGGTCTGAATTGCACCGCGAAGCACCGGTCCGGTGGTGCCGGTATTGTTAACATTAAAAGTCTGGCTTGTGCTGCTGCCAACATGGATGTTGCCAAGGTTGAGTGTGATGGCCGAACCGGTGGCGCTGGTGGTGTTGTTGGTAACGGTCATGGCGACATTGCCGCTGGCCAGAATCTGCCCGCCTGTGCTGCTGACATTAGCATGATTGTTAAAGCTGTTACCGATACCGAAGTTGGCGTTGGTGTAATCGACACTGACGGTAACGTTGTTGTTGCCAAGTATCAGGTTGCCGTTGTTGACCAGGTATTGCGTGGTGGAACTGGTGGCACCGCCGCTAAGGTCCAACGTGGCGCCGGCATCGCTTTGCAGAGTGCTGCCCGTGCCGGGGTCGAGTGCACCGTTGCTCAGGGCCAGGGTGCCGCCGGTGGCTTCAATCAAGCCGGTGTTGGTAACCTGCGGCGTAACTGTGCCAAAGCCCTGCACTGTGCCTTCGTTGGTGAGTGGGCTGGTGGTGACGTTAAATGTTCCGCCGCCGAGTTGCAGCAGTGCCCCGGTTTGGTTGTCGAATGCAGCCTGCGCGGTGAAGTTGCGGTTATTAAGCACGCGGAACTCGCCCTGGTTGACGGAGAGGGAATTGATCTGCGCGAAGACGGAGTTGGTTCCGCTGATGGTGACATCGGCGGCGTTTACGGCGATGTTGCCGCTGTTGAGACTAATGGTGGATGGACTGCTGGAACCGGTATCGATGGCCTTGTAGATTCCGCCGGTAAGCGTGCCACCGTTGGCGGATGAATAATTGGTTAGATTAAAAACATTCAAGGTGCCGCCGAGGGTGGATTCGTAAGTTCCCTGGTTGGTGTTGGTATTGGAAAGCTGCAACGTGTTGCCGTTGGAGTCGGCGTTGACGGTGCCGCTGTTGGTGAAGCTGTTGACGGTAATTTCGCCGGTGCCGCTGATGGTGTGACCGGCATCCTGCGTAAGATTGCTGCTGCCACCGTCAAAAATGTTGGCGGTGCCTACATTGCCGGCAAATGCGTTGAGCACGATACTGCCGGAGCCAGCCAGTTCAACGTTGTGGACAATGCCGATGCCGGTGCCCGTATCGGCAGCGTTGTCGTTGAGCGTGATAGTACCGTTGTTTGTGATCTTCGTTGAGTTGCTGGGATCGCTGAAATAAAGGTTGTTGCCATGCAGCACCACCACATTGCTGCCGGATGATATCGTCACGTTATCCAGCGTGGTGCTTCCTTGTTCGTTGATTTCACTGCCGCTGGTGCTGGTAAGCGTTCCGCCAGTTACGGTTCCGCCTTCAAGCAACACATTGCCACCGTCAGCCAGAATGGTGCCGCCGGTGTTGGTGGTGGTGCCGGTGAGTTCAAGGATGCCGCCGCTGGTGGCTTCCATCGTTCCTGTGTTGTTGAGCGTGTTCTGCAGCAGCAGCGTGTTGCCATTGGAATTGGCATTCACGGTGCCGTTATTGTTGAAAGTAACGACGGTAATTTCGCCGGTACCGGAAATAG
>JAJZKY010000840.1 GCA_021803885.1 Planctomycetota bacterium | reverse complement strand
ACCCTTACAAAACCCTACTTTGCCGACCGGTTGGGCCCGGATCGCACGCGTCGCTTTCTATCGCTCTTGAGGCGTACCGCCGTTCTCCAGGCAATCGCCGATCCCGTCTCGGGGGTGGCTACGCATCCCGAAGACGATTGGATCTTGGCCACCGCCAAAAGCGCCCATGCCCAGTTTTTAGTCACCGGAGACAAGGCTCTGCAATCCTTGGGAGCATTTGGATCAACCCGCTTGATCGATCCGGCGAGTTTGGCCGATTTCCTGGAAAGTAAGCGGGATGACTAGCCGAGCTTACGGTGCGAGAGGCTGGTCCTTGCCTGCCCGTTTTCAGGCGATACGGTCGGACCAGTAACCGGAAACGATCGTGTGCGGATTCCGGGCCTGATCCGCCACCCGTTCCGATAAATCTCCGCAGGCGGCCCGATAAATCGCCGCCACCGATTCCGATAACTCCACACCGTGGTTCCGGATAGTCCCCGCCAGCCCGCCGCGGTCGTTACACTCTCGCTCGGCCTCCTGTCCCACGGACGCCGGAGGAGAGTGTCCCATGGCGACACGGAGGATTTGGACGAAGTCTCGGCGTGCATCACAGCACCGTCCAAGACGTGCGCCAGCGCGCCCCGTTGGCAACCCTCCCCTAGACGTTGCCCGCCCTCACGGACGCGGTCTTGGAACACCGCGCATCGAATCTGGCAGATCACCGATTTCCTCCGGTGTCTACTCCCACTTGTGTCATATAGGGCTCAAGTCGGCCACACGAGTCCGCTCGGTATGGAATACCCGCGGGCACCTGCGGTGATGGGGGCGGCCCACTCAATCGCACCAGCGCGGTGGGCTTGTTGAGACGATAGATCGCCTGGTGGCATGGAATCCGGAGCCATGTCGGCTATCACCCTGACCCTTAGAGAATTGGTTCCCGGAGTGCTAGCCGCTGTATTTTGTCGACGAGGCCTTCGCGTTGACGGATCCGGCCTGTGGCTGAGGGCCGTATTACACCCACCGACCTCCTCGATGACGCCTTGGGGCGCGCACCCGATAAGTTGGCAGTACACGCCATGGGCGCAGAGGCGTATGCCGTGGAAGCCATTCCGCGCACCGGGACGCATTCACCATCTTCCAGTCGCTCTATCGGTCCGATCCCACCGCGGATGGGATTCACGGGGTCGCACTCCGGTGTGGTCAATCCATGGACCTTTGGGGGGACCTAAAGCAGACCCTGTTCTCGCGTTTCGTCAACGCGGCCAGCGTGTGCCGCGTGCAAACGGTGGAAGACGGGAACCGGTCAGATCAGAGCCTGAGCCGGGAGCACATTGACTGGCCGCTGACCGCGGTTCGTTGCCCTAGCGGAAATGACAAGCCTTCGCCGGCTGGCAACCGGGGCGGATGTGGTCCTCCCCACGCGTAAATGTCGGGTCGACGACGCAGCTACCCTTCCGGTCGTGGTGACGCCCCGTGGTGACGGGCCAACCGATCCTCGTGTCAACCCGGTTTCTTGGACAGTCCTGGTCGAGGCGGATGATCACCCCGCACAGCGGAGCCGTTTTACAGCGCCAAGAGTCGGCCGTGCACAGCACAAATCCCCGGCGTGGAGTGGAGAGAAAGGGATGGTGCCGCAGGGCGGAATCGAACCGCCGACACGAGGATTTTCAGATCTAGGGTAAGGCGTCTACAGGCATGTTGATGTCGCTGGAATCCGGTCAGGGCAAGGGTTTCCAGCATCGCCCCCGTCTACCGGATTGCTTCAATATCCTCTGTTCCACAGGCTCCTGGTGACGCCGTGGTGACGCCGGACCCATCCTACTCGAATTTTCGATCGCTATCCTACCACCCCTATAACTCGTCCCAGCTCAAAAGCGCCGACTTGACCGCGGCTTACGCAAATGTTACATGTAACGGATAGAGGAGGCTCTTACATGCAACCCATCCGAAAGAGAGTGGCCGGCCATCGTCAACGATTGCGAGCGGCAGGGCTACGCCCGGTGCAAATATGGGTCCCGGATACGCGGCGCCCCGGATTTGCCGAGGAATGTCGGCGACAATCCCTCAGCCTGCGGGAAGACCCAGCGGAACAAGCAGCACTGCAGTTTATGGAGGAGATTGGCGATTGGACGGACCACTAAAACGTGGCAGTGTGGTGACCGTCGCCGCGCCGGGTGACTACGGAAAACCGCGACCCGCACTCATCGTGCAGTCGGACTTCTTCCGCGAACATTCCAGCATCACCCTGTGTTTAATCACCTCGGATTTACGCGATACACCTCTGTTTCGGCTAACAGTTCATCCGAGTCCAGCTAACGGCCTCCACAGGCCATCACAAATCATGGTGGACAAGATTATGACCATATCACGCGAAAAGGTACGGGACATAATCGGTCGACTGGAAGACAAGAGCATGGTCGAGGTGAATCGCGCGTTGGCGCTGTGGATGGGGCTTGCCTGAACGCTACGGCCTCCATTGTCTCTATCCTCGGTCTCTTCCTCCTGGTGACGCCGTGGTGACGCCAACCGGTTTTGCCGAGGGGTCCCGAAAATGTTTCTCCATAAGGCTTTCGGGACTTCGTAGCTCCGTGGTCAAATGCTGATTTCTCTCTCCTGGTGACGCGAGCCCGAAACGGCCACCGAATTAGCATGATGAAAAAGCCCTGCAAACATTGCAGGGCTTCAAATTTAAGTGGTGCCGAAGAGCGGAATCGAACCGCCGACACGAGGATTTTCAGATCGCGGGTAAGGGGTCTACTCCGATGCTAGACTCGCTGGAATCCGCTTGGGACGCGGGTTTCGGGGATTGTCGGTGTCTACGGGGTTGCTCC
>JAJZKY010000839.1 GCA_021803885.1 Planctomycetota bacterium | reverse complement strand
TGTTGATCCGGAACTGGTGATCTGATTATCGGCACCTACAGTTGAGGTTGTCGACGTTCCGCCGCTGGATGTGGATGTACGGTTGCCGTTGGAATCATAGGTATAACTGCCGGAACCCTGCGAATCGCTTAGTAACTGATTGTCATGGTCATAAGTAAAATTGCTGGTGCCATCGGGTGTGATCTGCTGGGATAAGCGTCCGCCGGCGTCGTAAGAGTAGCTGTAGGTTTGCGTGGTTTGGCCGGGGATGGTGGTGACAATGGCGGTCACGGTATCCAGAGCGTTGTAACTATAGGCACTGGATGCCACGAGTTGCGTGGCGGCGAGATCGGAATAGCGGTTCAACTGTGTCATATTGCCATTGGGGTCATAGCTGTATGTTACAGACAGCGGTGTGACGGTATTACTGCCAGCGGAACTGCTGAACTCGCTGCCGGAGATCAGGCCCGCCGCCAGACCATCGGAAAGATCAAACCTCTGCATCATCGTCACCATATTCTGGGCATTATACGTATATGCAGTGAACATGTCATAGACACTGGTGGTGCCGTTGTTGATGGTCAGGTAAGTCAACGTGGTGTTGCCGGCGGAGTCGTATTGATGGTTGATCGTAACGCTGCCGTTCATGTAGGCATACGTGGTGGTTTCAGCAGTGACGCGATTGAGACTGTCATAGGTATAGGTGGTGGTGGAGGCGGAATCCGACACGCTGGTCAAGCGGCCCGCGGGATCATACGTGGACATGATGGTGTCGTTGAGATTGCCGAAGAGGCCGTACTGTTTCTCCACCGTTTGGCGGTCAAGATTGTCATAGTTGTAGGTGGTTTGCAGCGCTCCCGGCGCGCCGGGATAAACTCCAGCGTTGATGGTGCTGACGAGGTTACCGTCGGCATCGTAACCGAAGGACGAGACGGGAGACCGGAGACCGGAGCCGGGAGACGGCAGGATCACGGAAGTTTGTTCGTTGGCGGCGTTGTACTCATAACTGGTAACATTGCTGTTGGAATCCGTGCTGGTCAAAAAGCTCGCCTCCGCAGCCGGTGGGGTCCCGGCGCACCGGGACAACTCTCCTCCCTCGGCAAAAGGCACCGTTGCGCCGTCCGCGGTATCATGTTCGCATTTCGTTCTGGAAGGAATCGTATGCCGCTCGATCCTGTCGCAACATTGGCTGCTGTCGACGCCATGGCCATTGTGTTGGGTCAGGCCTATCAACTGGCCCGCGTACGGATCAGTTCCACCGGCTCGCCGATCCAGTGGCTGACCGTCCAGCGCGATGATGAGGCGACACGAGCCTGCATCCAGCAGCGCCGGGCGGACATTCTCTGTGCCAATCGGGCCAACGACCCGCCGCACGGGCGCACCCATTTCACGGCTCCGCAGCGGCTGGAGATCATCCAACTGATGCGCCTGGCCGGTTGGAGTATTGAGCAGACCGCTGCCAACTTTGCGGTCCATCCCAATACCATCCGTGCTTGGATCAATGCCGTGGAGGGAAAAGGACGAAGCAGTCTGTTGGGCGGCGCGGTTGTTTGGAACCGTATGGATGACGCCGTGCGCTGGGCGGCAAATGAATTGCGCCGAGTCTGCCCGGAGCCGGAATTCGGAACCCGCACCATGGCCCGGCATCTGCTGCGGGCGGGCATCCAGATCAGCCGTTCTACCGTGCAGCGTGTGCTGCGCGAGCCGGAACCTGCCAAGCCACCGCGTAAACCAAGGCCCGCGATGGAAGAACCGGTTGGGGTTGAACCGCACGGACTGCTGAAGCCGACGAAGCCCAATCTTGTCTGGCATAGCGACATCACACAGATTCATGTGCTGTGGTTCACGTTTTTCATCGCCGCGATTCTGGACGGTTTCTCGCGCAAGATTCTGGCGCTGAAGGTTTATGGCAAGGTGCCGTGCGCCAGGAATATGGCCGCACTGGTGCGCGGCGCTGCCGTCAGACATGGCAGGCCTGAATTTATTACCACGGACAACGGATCTTCTCATTCGCCCCGACTGCCGCCGGAGGTTTCAAACCCGATCACGCGGGTTCTGTGTGCTGATTCTACCCGTTTCGCCCAGCGAAACATCCGGTGCTTGTCTCCGCCGCAGCGTTTAACGATCCGCCGCCGTGAGGCGCGAACTCGTTCCACTACCGCGTCATCTTTGAATTCAGTCATGGTAGGTCTCCGTGAGCAAAAGGTCCGGTGTCGTCACGATTGGTGCCGCCAAGCCAAGTTCGGTGTTGACAAGTTGCAAATGTCGGACTTTATTGGCATTGGCCAGGTGCCGGCAGTTCCAAGTCAGCACGAAGTGCATTTCGTAATAGGATGCTATGGCCAGATGATACGCATCACCCAGCGGCATGAGTTTCCGCCGCAAATAAACAGACACGATCTCCTCGATCGCCGGGACGACTTCCAGCAGACGCAGGGACTCGGCCATTGCCAAAGCTTCGGGCCGCCCTGGATACTCGCCCTCCTGTAACTCACCGATTACGAAAGCCGAACTGTGCAAACTGTAATGTTGGCGCTCTTTGCGCCACCACCGCCGCGTGCTTTCCCTCCGGGCGATCATCTCCGGCTCGGATCGAACTTCAAAGTAAAAGCTCGGAATCGTGGTCTCAATGTAAACTGATCTCTTCATACGAAGGCCATTCTACCATATCCACGGCAACCCCGTACGCCGTTGGCTGCCGGGGCGGCCAGAACGTATATATCCCGTGATTGTCACAACTCCTCGCCGTACCCGCAGGCCCTGCCCCTGGGCTTTGGTATACAAAACAATGACCGCTGCTGCGGCCATAATAAACTATTGTCATCACAGTT
>JAJZKY010000045.1 GCA_021803885.1 Planctomycetota bacterium | reverse complement strand
GCCCGCGGTATTATGCAGATGGTACTGCCTGAGTTGTTGCGCCAGCGGAATGCAGGAATACGCACTGGTCGAAAAAGGGAACCAAAACCCAAACTCCCATCCATTTTCAATATGTCGATGGATGGAAAGCAAGATGCCAAAGTGAATCGAATTGGAATTGTAGCGTTTGAATTTTGGCCCATCCGGCGAAAGAATCTCAAGGTGCCTGCTCCGCAGCCTCATGGCCACGAAAGGCTTTCCGTTCAAAGTTCCGTACACCTGAATAAAGCCTCTATCGGCGGCGAGATAGGCTGCAAGTGCCGGCTTGCCGAGGTTCTTAAGGGCACAGGTAATTTCAAAGCCGGTCGCTTTGCGCAGCAGCCAACGGTCCGCCAATCGCACGGTCCTTACGCAGGATTGGAAATTGGTTGCATACGTCGCGCAGTCGGAGGCCAGTAGATCGAGATTCCTGCCCCAAGGACTCTTTGGGAATTTTGCCGCCGCGGCCAAAGCGGTTTGGTGGGCAGCGGCCGGCTTTCCAAGCCGGAGCTGACAATACGCCCGGATGAATTCTGTGCGTCCGGAATCCAAATGCCTTCGGTCCAGTTTGTCGGCATAAGCGCAGGCCCGGTGCAGGTGCCCGGTCTCCGCGTACAGCAGTTCCGCAGCGCGCATAAGTTTGGGATCGGAGTGGCGGCGGTGGCTCATGCGAAGCAGGAAAATTGCGAGATATTGTGTAATCTTACTTTGTCGAATGTTCGCCAGATTCGCGATCCGATCCGCCGGGGTCGTTCCGGGGCGGACCATACAGTGCCATACGCTTGCAAGCTTTTTGTTGGATGCGGCCATCGATACGATCGCCTGACGGAGTTGGCTGGCCATATCGGTCCATCCCGCCTTGAGGGCCAGCGCCTCGCAGAATATGAGACCGGTCCGATTTGTGGTGCCAAAAACATCAAGGCGCCTTTGGCTGCCACTGAATTCCTGCAACCCGTAATAGATAACGCGCAAGATCGCGACTTCGCGCTTTGGCGTCATCTTCGCCGCGTTATGTTTGAGAATCGCCTGGACTAAATTTCCGAATTGCGCAGGCGTTGAAAATCTCGAAAGGTCGTATCTGCCTTGCAGGCTTGATCCATAGAACAGAACCAGTCTTCGCTCAATGTCTCCGGCGACAACCATGTTATTTGCCAATCTGGCCAGCATCAATCCGGAAAACAGCTTTTCGGGAGCGGCGGTGGAACTCGGCTCCCTCCGGCACCATGTGAGCAACCCGCCGGCTCGTTGACTCGCGGACGCTGAAAAATGCGGCGGCAGCGGGGTGCCGGGACCGCTAAAGGCTCGAGGCAACTGCTTCGGGTATTTTGCAAGGGCCTTAGTCTTGAGTGCGGCGATGTAGTCGTGGTCATTGCCCTGCTGCAGCATATTGACGGTACTCGCGAGCCTGTCAAAAGCGCCCAGCCATTCCGGCAGCAATATGGAAACGTCCCGGATGGCCAGGGGCATGGATTTCTTTTGTTGGACGACATTTCCCGCCGGCCACTTGGGTTGCGAGATCGCAAAATGCGGCGACGAGCTGGCGATCAGGCTTAACTTTGCGCGGTTGCCATACTTCAGAGTGAGAGCATGATTTGCGCTATCAATCGCCGCTGAGACCCGAATCCATTTTGGGGTCGAGATACCCGCGAACAGCAATCCAACGGATGTTTTGCTTCCATGAGCCCGCCGCCGGGTGAAGAATACTCCATGGCGATGGGCGTCGTGAAAAACTCGCATGGCACCTGCGTACGTCTTGAGCCACGCGGGCGCATATTGGGCCAAAAGCCCTCTGGCGCTGAGTTCTGGGGTGCCGACGGCGGCCAAAAATCCGGCAATTTTCGCGGCGGGCGAAACGCCCGTGGTGTCGATCGGTGGTGTCGCTCCAACCGGCATTTGGAAGCTGCGCCTGGCTTGAGAGTCAAACAGGCGGATGGCCTTCGGGTCCCAGGCGAGCGCTGCGGATAAAATGCCATTTTCCCACACCTCAATATTTCCGGTGCTTCCAGCGAGGCCGGCGTAAAATCTCCACCTCATTTTGGGCGATGCACGAAGTGCAGCGCGGAATTCACAGTCCCGCACGTTGTCCCCCGCCCAGTGCAGGAATTGCAGTATTTGGCCCGCAACTTGCCCCTCGGCCGCGTCTTGCTCCGCCACCACTCTGGTCAGTTCTGACGCGTCACGCGTCCACGCGCTTTTCGGAAAATCCGTTCGCAGCCGTTTCGCCGCCACGGCCGCTTGGTCAGAACGGCCCAACGCGGCATCGCAGTACACCGGGAGAAATTCCAGATGGGCGTTGGGTGTCGCTCGATGGTGGCTGGCTAACAGGGCTAATGCACGGCGGTAGTGCCCGTTTAATATTAATTCCTCAACGTGAATCTGAAGAATTTGCCCCCTTGATCGCTCGGCGGCGGGTATAAGGTGCAGATAGTACCTTTCCAAAAGGCTTGCCGGTTCATTTTGTGCCAGTCGCTCCAGCAATCCGAGTCTCTGTATCGCCGTTGCGCCTCTTTCGATCACCACTTCCCGAACCTCCGCGCTGGCAACCGCCTTGGGAGATTTCCAATCTGAGCTTGACGGTTCAGTGGCACCGAGCATCTCGTTGGCCACGGGGTTGTCGCCAGCGCGATGCGCCACGAGGTAGCACAACAGGGCGTCCTGATAGTTGTTATTGTATACCGCTTTTATGCCGAACCTCCGCAGGCCATTGCGGATGACACCATCTAAGGCCTTGCAATTCTTCATATTCGGATGGTAGGTGAACCACTGTAAAAGTGCGGTGACAAGCTGACGATACCGCTTGCCGCCGGGTGTTGTAGTATCCGATATGCCGGCAAGGAAATAGCGTGCTTCGGTACTATCCGGAAAGTCCAGCAGCATTTGCCGTTCCGCCGTACCCAGATCGGTGGGATCGTCGCCTCGTACCTTCGCAGCCATGATAACCCGCAGCAGCAGGCGCGGACTGTCCGGCGAATGTGGATGCTTGCCGGCCCAAGCCAACGCGGCCGCGGCAAGTTTGTGGAACTTCGCTTTACTCAGGTAGAGAGAATCGGCGGACTCGGGCCCTGTGGCTTGAGCGCTGCAAGGCGCAGCGAGTCCAAGAAGAAGAAAGCAGCAAATTGCACCAAGATGCCGTCGAGTAATCATGGGTCCACCTCATGATGGCGCTGCACCGATCTTCCAAGACCGGGCTGCGGGGCAGCGGGGCCGGAACGGCCCTGATTTCATGGTCGGACGCATACACATGTTGTTGCGTACCGCGGATGCCACACGGATTCTTACGGGTGGCGGCTTCACCATGCCTCGAGGGCGGTGGCCGCCCGGTTATGCCTGTGGCGGAGCGGGTTTCCGTGTGTGCCAATCGTGATTTTTCTCATACATCCGCGCCAGGCGCAACATGCGCTGTTCGCTGAATGTCGGGCCTAATATCTGCAGGCCGATGGGCAGGCCCGCCTGGGAAAATCCGCACGGAATATTCATTCCCGGAATGCCGGCAATGTTGCATGTTACCGTAAATACATCGCACAGATACATCTGCAACGGATCGCCGCTTTTGGCTCCGAGTTCAAAGGCCACGGTGGGGGAGGTGGGGCACGCGATAAAATCGCATTTTTCAAACGCCCGGTCAAAATCCTGCTTGATCAATTGCCGCACCCGCAAAGCCCGCAGGTAATATGCGTCGTAATATCCGGAGGACAAAGCGTAGGTGCCCAGCATGATGCGCCGCTGCACTTCCGGACCGAAGCCTTCGGCCCGGCTGGCGGCGTAAAGATCAAATAAATTTTCCGGCCGGGCGGTGCGGTGGCCGTAGTGTACGCCGTCATAACGGGAGAGATTGCTGGATGCTTCCGCCGGCGCAATGACGTAATAGGCGGCAATGCCGTATTTTGTGTGCGGCAGATTAACCGGTACCACCGTGGCTCCCTGGCTGCGATAAAACTCCACCGCTTTGGCCACAGCCCCGCTGACTTCCGGTTCAATACCCGCGCCGCTGAATTCAGCGGGCAGACCGATCCGCACGCCCTGCAGCGGCTTGTCCAGATCAGAAAGGTAATCCGGTACCGGTTCCGGCCAGCTTGTGCTGTCCAATGGATCATGACCCGCAATAACCTGCAGCAGCAGGGCCGCATCTTCCACGGTGCGGGTCATCGGGCCGATCTGATCAAGCGAACTGGCAAACGCCACCAGACCATAGCGCGATACCAGACCATACGTTGGTTTCAAGCCGACAATGCCACACAACGATGCGGGCTGCCGGATTGATCCGCCGGTGTCCGATCCCAGCGAGGCCGCACACAGTCTCGCCGCGGTAGCGGCGGCAGATCCGCCGGACGATCCGCCGGGAACACACCGGGTGTTCCACGGATTTCGTGTCGGGCCAAAAGCGGAATTTTCAGTGGAACTGCCCATGGCAAATTCATCAAGATTGGTTTTGCCCAATATGACCGCGCCGGCCTGCTCGAGTTTTTTGACAACCGTCGCGTCATACGGACTGTGAAAATTCTGAAGCATTTTTGACGAACAGGTTGTAGCGCCAAATGTTGTACATAGATTGTCTTTTATCGCAATGGGAACGCCGGCTAAAAGTCCCTGCGGTTTGCCGGCGGCTTTGGACTGATCAATGGCCTGGGCCTTTTCCATCGCCCGATCCGCAAATACCGCGTTATAGGCGTGCAAATGTTGATCCGATTGCGCAATGGCGGACAGACTTGCCTGTGCGGCGGCTTGAGCGGTAAGTTCGCCCGATGCAATTTTATTACGAACTTCCAGTGCGCTTAACTCATTGATCATTGAATGTATCCAATTCTAGGGGGATCGGTAAATCCCTGAAAATATTTCGGCGACTCGCTGGTCGTACCCCATGCTGGCACCGGTCCATGTCCGTTGGTCATGCGGTGTTATTCTCCACTGGTGTCGGGTGTCCAGTGGATTGAGCTTAAAATCTTAAGTGCCATTTCCCGGATCTGATCATTGGGGGCAATCGCCAGTGCGTCCAGTTTGTCCCCTCCGCCAAGGTGTGACACAATAAGTTCCGCAAACGGGTTGCCGGCAGTGGTATAACCGCTCCATTCGCGGGCCGCCAGGCCATTAAGAATAAAGGTGCGTGTCGAATGGACATTAAATTTCAGGCTGTTGCTGCAATTTCTGGCTACTTTTGCCGCTACGGTTAATACGCAGAACGGCTTTTGATTCGGTGTTGGCCGGCCATTATAAAGCAGATACTGCCGGTAGGTTGCGGTTGATTTTTTAAAACTCGTGACCGTGTAGGGAACGGTAAAGCTATAGGTGCCGGCTGGAGCGGCCGGCTCAAGTTGTCCGGGCATTACCGATCCGGACGAAATGCCGGATTGCTGCGCCGGCGGTGCGAGTTCCCGCATTGAAATAACATGATTGGTCAAATTGGCCCGGTAGCTGTTCTGCGGGTGTGCCAGTGGATTGTATCCCGCACAACCCGCCAGTAAAAGCAGGGCTAAAGCCGCCGGAAGTGTTGCCGCATAACGAACCAAGTACATATTCATATCCCCGAGCACATTCATTTATCTTACGACACGCCCGGCTGCTTGCAACCTCGCCAGCGCCGGAATGTTGTCAATCGGGCACTGGGCCGTGGCTGGCTGGCCGCCGCCGGAAAAAATCGATATGCAGCCTAGCCGCCGCCCATGCCGGTATCCAGAACCTTGGGTACCGTAAAAAACGCCCCCGCCTTGCCCGGCGCGTTCGCCAGAACCTGTTGAACGGTCAGCGATTCGCTTATCGCATCTTCACGCATCACGGAATGCAGCGGCAACGGGTGAGCCATTGGCTCCAAGCCATCCACATTGGCTTCCTGCAGTTGTGCCACATAATCGAGAATCGAGGAGATCTGCTTGCTCAGCCGCGGCACGTCGTTGTCAGAAAGTTTCAATCGGGAGAGTCTCGCGACGTGGCGAACCTGCGTTTCATTAAGGGTATCAGCCATAGATGCACCATTCAAAACAAATACGAGGCCCTGTACAGGCCTCGTATTATAAGAATAATATTCACTTTATGGGGCTTTTCAACCTGCAATGCGGTTTGCCGGGCGGCTTGCCCGCACACTTGCGGTCGGAACCACGTCAGGCTGCCGCATTTTCAGCGGGTTTGCGATAGACGAACCGCCGCGCCACGCGCTTGGTCACCAGGCCGCTTTTCAGCGCCTTGGCCGACGCCCAGACGCGGGCCGGTTTGCCATCAATAAGCACGCGTACTTTTTGCAGATTTGGCTTGAATTTCCGTGCGGATCGACCGGTAATCTTGATACCAACGCCACCGAGGTATTTGGCCTTACCGCGATAGGTACACTGCCGACCAATGCGTGTCTTACGACCGGTATAATGACAAATATGAGGCATAATCCAAACTCCAATTCAGGTTCATTCCAGACCCGTTAGTATATAAAACCCCCGTAAAATTACAAGTTGTGCAAAAGCTGTGTCAGGCGAAAGCGAAATTGTCCGTCACTTAACCCAAGTTAAAGCGTCCCGCCTGACGCGACGGGGCGTGGCGGGCTTGCGGGGTTATGCTGCCAGCCGGCCATTCCGCTGGACCGCAACCCATGGAAAGAGTAACCGGTCGATCTGCCACGTTCCATTTGCAGTTATGCCAGGCAGGGCTGCTTAATTAATCGGACCGTCCGGGGATTTACATCGGTCGCCCGTCTGAGGAAAGTGAATTCGCAATTGGACTATTTCCCGCGCCGGACGAATGCAATTACCCGGTATTTGAGCATATGTCTAATGTGAACCGTCGTCTAATAATTCCGCCAGCCATTGCACGGGGTGCAGAGCCGGGTGATCAGTGGCATGTTGAATCTGATGCCGGCACGACGTGCCGGGGGCAAGAATGACCGTTTGATCTGACGCCTCGCGAATGGGATCAAATTCTTTCTGGCCAAAAATCCTCATGGATAATTCATAATGATTGCGCATATAGCCAAATCCCCCGGCCATGCCGCAACAGCCGGTGGGCAGGATTGTCGCTTTGCCATCGGTCAGGCGCTGTAATAAATCGGCATCCTTTCCGGTTCCCCAGAGGGCTTTGGCATGGCAATGGCCATGAAACAATACCGGTCCGGCTTTTTGCGGTTTTAACGCGGGTGGCACAGGATGATCGCTCCACCGCTGCTGCACAAAATCGGTTGGCGAAATGGCTTTCCGGGCCAATTGTTTCAGTACGTCAGACGGGCCAATGTCATTGAAATGCTGCCAATCATCGACCATGGCACTGAGGCAGGATGGCTCGCAGACAACAATCGCGAGAACCTGCTGATCCATAATGGCGGGTGTCAGCAGAGACAGCGTATCGCGGATTGTATCCCGGCCGCTGCGCAGCAATCCGTTGGAAATCATCGCTCTTCCGCAGCACCCGCGGCCAGAGATTTCCACCCGATAGCCAAGCCGCTGCAACACCCGCGTGGCGGACACGCCAATATGCGATTCATTGTAATTCGTAAAGCAGTCCGCAAACAGTACCACCCTGGGGCCATTGGCGGGGTTGGCTTGCATCAGGCCCTTGTCAAACAACGTGGTCAACGCTGTGGAAAACTCGGGCAACTGGCGTTGTGGTGCCAGGTTCAACAGCCGGTTCATCATGGCTCGCACGGGTGAGATCGACTGCACCCGATTGGCCAGTGCCGGCATCAGTGCGCCAAATTTGTTAAGCGTCCGCACATGGCCGAACATGCGGCTGGCCAGCGACGGACCGATTTCTCGGTAGCGCTGGGCCATGTATTCCGCTTTGAGCCGGGCAATATCCACGCTGCTGGGGCATTCGGTTTTACAGGCCTTGCAGGACAGGCATAAATCAAGGGTTTCCAGCGTTGCGGAATCGGTCCAGTTGGGATGATCCGACGTGGCCAGAATGCTGGCGCGCAAGGCGTTGGCTCTTCCCCGGGGTGAATGTCGTTCATCCAGGGTGGCCCGATAGGACGGGCACATGGTTCCCCCGGATGTTTTACGGCAAAAGCCCGAGCCATTGCACATTTCCACCGCGCCGGTGAAAGATTCCTGATCTGAGTAATCAAAATATGTTGCAGTGTCTATGTGAAGTGTTTTCCGTTGCGCTTCCTGGCGCAGATGCGAGGTGATGGATTCCACCGGACCGGTGTTGACAATCATGCCGGGATTCAAGATTCCCGCGGGATCGAATATCGCCTTGATTTCGGCAAAGGCTCGCATGATTTCCGGTCCGAAATATTCCTCCAATAGCGGCCCGCGTACCCGCCCGTCACCATGTTCCCCCGACATCACGCCGCCGCAGTCGCGTGCCAGTCGGGCGGTTTCCAGAGCAATTTCCCGCATGGCCTGCTGATCAGCGGGATCATGCAGATTAAGCATCGGACGCAGATGCAATACGCCCACCGAAGCGTGGGCGTAATAGGCGGCGGTGGTGCCGCGTGCTTCGATAATCGCCTTAAACCGGCGGATAAATTCCGCCAGGCGCGCCACCGGAATGGCATTATCTTCCACGAAGGTAATGGGCTTGCGGGTGGTTGATACCGCGTGCAGAAGCGCTTCGGTACTCTTGCGCAGTGCCCAGGCGCGCAGCATTTCCGTTGGTTGCCGGAATATCCGCGCCGCCGGAGCCTGTAGCGCCGGATGCGCCAGAGATGTGTCAAGTTCCCGATCGGAATGTTCCGCCTGATATTCAACATACAGCACCGCGGCCGGCAGTTGCCCGTTGATCAGCGGCATAACTTCCAACTGCCGCCGCGCTTCGGCATTTCCCTGCGCCGCCTGCAGTACCACCGCGTCCAGCAGTTCCACAGCGCTGGGTTGCGTATCTAAAATCGGCAGCAGCCGATCCAGCGCCTGCTCCAGACTGTCAAACGCCAGAATAGCCAGACCCCGCGCCGCGGGAATCGGCTGGAGTTTCAACCGTGCCGCTGTGATCACCGCCAGCGAGCCTTCACTGCCGCACAGCAGACCAGTAAGATTCAAATCCTCCGGCGTTGTGCCGGCATCCAATTGCCGCAGGATCAGATCCAGCGAATATCCGGCGTTGCGGCGAATGAGTTTCGGGTATCGATCGCGGATTTCAGCGGCATATTTCCGGACCACATCCGCCACCCGCTGCGCGAGTTTCAGTGCAACGGCATTGCGCCGCCCCGCGCCGGCTTCCAGCCAAAGCTCCTGCCCGTCGGTGAGCACCACGTGCAGAGCGTCAAGATTTTCGCTGGTGCGGCCATACCGGATCGACCGTGCCCCGGCGGCATTATTGCCAATGCACCCTCCCAGCGCGGCCTGCGCCACGGTGGCCGGATCCGGAGCGAAAAATAGTCCGCTTGCCGCCAGATGGCTGTTGATCTGGTCAATGGTTATTCCAGCCTGGGCCACACATGTTCGTCCGGGAATATCGACTTGTTCCACGCCGCGGAATCGGGGTGATAAATCCAGCACCAATGCCCGGTTGGTACATTGGCCCGCCAGGCTCGTGCCGCCGCCCCGCGGCAACACGGCAATGCGTTGTCTGCGGCAAAATTCCAGCAGTGTTGCAATGTGCGTGGCGGAATCGGGAATCACCACGCCCAGCGGCATAACCTGATACAGCGAGGCGTCGGTCGCATATAAAAGACGGTCATGGCCGGATAATCGCAATTCGCCGACATCCAGTTGCCGCAGCGCCGCAGCCATATCCGCGGCGTCCAATGTGGCATCCACCATAACCGGTAGTGCAATGTGTCGTTCAGTCATCACCCGTCGCATGATAGCCGCGATGCCGCATCACGCCAAGAACCATCCGCGCATCGCTTCAGGCTCAGGGTTTCTTCATGCCGGGTTTGGGGGGTAAGGCGGCGATGTCTTGCGCTTGGATCACTTTGAATTCATTCGATGCAGTTTCCGCGGGTTCTCCGGATGAACCGGCGGAAGCCGCTTTCGATTTGGTTCGGCGTTTGGCTTTTATTTTGCCCTTGCTGCCGCGCAGAGTATCCTGAAATTGCCGCCGGGCAATTAACAGGTGATGATAACTCTGGGCAAAGCGGTGGGCTTCATCCCGGGCAAATTGTAAAAGCTTCAGTGCGGCGCTGGTGCGGGAAAGCTTAAAGGGCATCGGGCGACCCTGCATATATATTTCTTCTTCACGCTTGGCCAGACTGATGACCATCGGCGGTTTGACATCCATTTGCGCAAAGGCCCCCTGCGCGGCATGAAGCTGACCCAGGCCGCCGTCAATGAGTATCACATCCGGGAACAGCTCGTTGCCCTGCCCCGCCTCCCGGTAGCGCCGGGAAACCACTTCCGCGATGCACCGGAAATCATCAATACCGGTTACCGTTTTAATGCGAAAGCGTTTGTAGCCATCCTTAAATGGCCGGCCATCCATAAAACACACCAGCGACCCGACCGTTGCTTCACCCTGAAAATGGGCGATGTCGATGGCCTCCATGGAACGCACCGGTTCGTCGAGTTCCAGCACTTCCTGCAGTTGCCGCGAACCGGCCTGATGATCCGGGAAGAACAATTCCGGCTGCATCACCTTGGCACTTTTTCCGCGATGCGACAGAGACCTTAACGCCTTGATCTGATCCCGTAACTGTGCCGCGGTTTCAAATTCCAGCGCCGCTGAAGCCGCTTCCATTTCCGCGGTCATCTGCTTTAACGCGTCACCCCGGCGGGACTCCAGAAAATGCTTAAATCGATCCATATCACGGGCATATTGCTCCCGGCTGATTTTGTCCGCGCATGGTGCCGTACACTGTTTGATGGCATACAGCAGGCATGGGCGAAAGTGGCGGCGCTTTTGATCGTCGGCATAAATTTCCAGATGACAGGTGCGAAATTTAAACGCGCGCTGCATGTAAATCAGTGCCTGTTTGAGGGCATACCCGCTGATAAACGGGCCATACAGTTTGGTGCCGCTGGTTTGCGGCTTGCGTGTGACATATACACCGGGGAAATCTTCACGCGTGGTAATTTCCAGATACGGATAGCTTTTGCCATCGGAAAGCCGGGCGTTGAATCGCGGATGCAGATCTTTAATCAATCGGCTTTCCATCAGCAGCGCTTCGACTTCTGAATCGCAGGTCAGGGTGTCAAAATCGACCACATAATCCAGCAATCGCTGTTTAACAGGCCCCAGGTCCGTACTGGCGAGAAAATAACTGCTGACGCGATCCCGCAGAGAGCGCGATTTGCCAACATAAATGACCACATCCCGGGTATCTTTAAGCAGATAAACGCCCGGAATCTGATCCAGCGCCCGCGCTTTGCTGTGCAGGCGGCTTAACCGCGCTTCGGTTGGCTCGGTCGGCAGGGGAAGCGTAACTTCGCCGGTCGGCACTTCCTCGACAATTTGTTCGTCAAAGTCCGTATCTGGCGGCGGCAATTCCGGTTCATGGTTGTCGGAAATTGGTACCATACTCTGCTATTATATGATCGCCGCAATGGAAGTGTCATGAAATGTATCACGAAAGGATCAATATCATGAATGTGCAATCGCCCGGAAGTTCCAATGACCAGATTGTTTACAAAGGCACGCGGGTGGATATGGCTCTGCGAAATGTTACCACCGCCTCCGGCAAGCATCTGGTGCGGGAAGTGGTGGTGCATCCCGGCGCTGTGATTATTTTGCCCGTGCTGAAAGATGGCAGAATTGTCATGATCCGCAACCTGCGGCATACCGTGGGCCAATGGCTTTGGGAACTGCCCGCCGGTACGCTTGAACCACCCGAACCGCCCGAACTTTGCGCCGGCCGTGAACTTATTGAGGAAACCGGCTATCAGGCTGGCGATATTCAGCCTTTTGGCTGGTTTTATACCTCACCGGGCATTCTGACGGAAAAAATGTATGCCTTTATCGCCGCCGGCTTAACCCCCGGCCCGCAGGCCCTGGAAGAAAACGAAACCATCACCGTGGAACCCATCGCCCCGGACAAAATCCTTCAGATGATCGCATCGAACGAAATTGTGGACGGAAAAACGATTGCCGTTGTGTTAAAATACTTAATAAGGAACGGGTCCGGCGTATAAGAGCCGGCCTGAATGTGCCAGAATGAAAGCGTGTAGCGTGTATGAGTTGGCGTGATCGTGATTATAACCGTGGGTTTGGGAACAACTGGGGCGGAGGCGGTGTGCGGTCGCTTCTCACCTGGTCGTTGCCGCTGGGGACCTGCTTCGGTATTCGCATACAGGCGAATTTCTGGCTGATACTGCTGGCGGCATTGACGCTGCTTAATGTGCTGCATACCGGAGCGCTGGTGCTGGCGGTGCTGGCTATCGCGGGTATTTTGGCGGCGCTTCTGGTGCATGAATTCGGCCACCGGATTACCGCGCAGCTTGTGGGCGGCCGGCACGACGATTTTCTTATGTGGCCCGCGGGAAATATGATTCCGCCCATGCACCCGCCGGCGGCCTGGCCCATGTTTGCCGCGCAAGGCGGCGGTATTCTGGCCAACGCCATCGCCGCGATGTTTGTCGGTACCATCGTCAATATCAGTTGGCATGTTACACCGCGGATTCTTGAAGCGGCGTTCGGCCCGTTGCAGCCCGATTTTATTGCCATGTCCCTGGCACCCAATTTTCTGGCCTCCGCGCTGTACATGTTCTGCATGGCCAATATTTTTCTTGTTGCCATCAATCTGCTCCCGTTTTACTGGTTTGACGGCGCTTATCTGCTGCAGGCGACTCTCTGGCCTATGACCGGTGCCTACAAGTCCGTCGACATTACCTGTCTTACCGGTATGGTTGTGGCGGTGCCGCTGTTTGCGCTGTCCGCCTACGGCCTGAATCTGATGGGTATGCTGGTTTTCGCCCTGCTGTTTTTTGATTCGCTGCAGCGCCGCCGGGCACTGCAGGTGGATGGCCCCGGCATCATTGATCAACTGATTTCCTCCAGTGCCAACATCAGCGATTTGCCGGCGCCCAAGCGCAAGCGGCTGCTGCAGCGCTGGCTGCATTGGATCAGCCGGCGCGATCATCGGGCCATGAAGGAGCAGCAGATGGTGGACAAAATTCTTGAAAAAGTCAGCGAAAAGGGAATGCACAGTTTAACACGGAGGGAAAAGCGGATTTTGCATCGCGCCACGCAACGCCAGCGCGAAGCGGATTTGATTTCGCAACGCTGACGCGGGCCAAATGGCCAGGCTGGACCGTTGTGTGTGCGGTGCATGCATTGGAATCCAAATGGCCCGGTACGGT
>JAJZKY010000838.1 GCA_021803885.1 Planctomycetota bacterium | reverse complement strand
GGCGGTCGTGGGTTCGGCGGGCATGCCTGCCGCGCGCTGTACCGGATCGCGCGGATGGCTGTCGTAAGCGAATATCGAGACTCTGTTGCCAATCAATACATCGCTTCCGATGGTGACATCGGCACCGACCGCTACCGAAAAGTACGACCCACAATGACTGCGGTCGCCTATAATCAGCCGAGGCTTGTCGAATACCTTAGCCCCTACCAGGGTCGATGTGCCGTGCATCACGACATCATTTCCGATCTTTAGAGAAAGCCCGCCCCAGATCCCCGGAATGCCGTCGAACAAGCACAGACCGCGACCGCAGGCATCGCACTGACGGCGAAATAGCGGTTCGTCATAGAGCTTGCGCTTGATCCAGCCGCCGACATGGCGGCGCGCCACGCGCTCCTTGGCTAAAAAAGCGTAAACCATGGGCACCTGCGGCATATTGAGGTGCTGCATCCTCTTGTAAGCGCGGTACAAGGCGTCGGCAAGCGGCCCCTCGCGCCTACGCACCCGGTCGAGATACGACATGGCCTTCCCTCATAGTCATATAGCGATACACTCGGTCGGCGGCGATGATTGCCCCCATTTGTATGTACAAAATCACCGCATACGCCTCGGACAAAAACAACGCCGTCACAAAGTACGCGCACAACGCCAATACTAAAGAAAGACCGATCCGCGACATGTCCCTGTGGGAGGTGTTCTTACGCAGATGGTTTGCGGTCTGAATGCCGCGCTTCAAGAGGGTCAAAAACACGATCCCGCCCAATATTCCAAGCTCAGCCGTCACCTCGAGAAGCGCGTTGTGCGCATCCATCCAGCGCTCGCCAATGACATCCTCGACGATATGCCCCTCGGCAATAGGAAAATTCCGCATGCCGACACCCAATGGATGCGCCTGAATAATCTTAAGCCCACGTTTCCAGATCGCTATACGTCCAGTACGCGCCGTCAGGTTGTAATCTTTCTGTATATGCACCAACGTATCCACTGCATGATGCACCTTAGCGGGGCCGAATTCGTAAGCGCCGACCACGAGCGCCAGCGCTACAAGCACGCCTCCTACCATCGCAAGCCCTGCACGCCGCCCGAATCGTAGGTACATATACAACATGAGCACTGCCGCTATACCAAGATAGCTGCCGCGCGACACACTCATAAAGGTAGCAAATACAAGCATTATTCCCGAAAGCCACTTAAAGATGATCCCGAATCCGCTCACCGGTAGGCCGAGCAGCATGCCAAATGCGATTACTGAGGTCATCGCAATTTCGTTTTTTCCGAGATGAACGATTGTGATCTTGTTATCGCCATAATGAAGAAGGACGGCGTCTAGGATCAACGTGTTTATTATTATTGTCCACAACATCCGGCGCACGTCTTTTGGGGTCCTTGTGGTTACGATTAACAACACAACCAGCACCATATCCTTGAGATAGTTGCCAAACAAAAAGCGCGCGCTTCCGCCTGGCCAAATCGAAATTGGTATTGTCATAAGGCCCATGAAGAAAAGTCCTATATAAGCCCGCATTACGGGATGGCTTAAAAGACCCTCTTTCCAACCGCCTCCTTCAAAAAGGAGCGCCAACACAGACAAACCAATCAGAATCTTTCCAATCTCGAAATGCCCAAGATGCGGCAAGTTGCCAATTTTTGCTAAAAACACAAACATGGATGCGAGTGTTAAGCGATTGGCAAGTGGCGTCTCGACAATACGCGCCGACTCCCACGGGCCACGTGCGCCGCCAGGTCCCGGTTTTCTTTGCGCCGCTTGCGACATCAACATTGTGTATTCCTCCTGATTTCTTTAGTTCTGAGCACGGCCTATGGCCAAACGCCAGGCACGCGGGGCGCGCCACAGCCGAAACACGGCCCCGAGAGCGAGGTAGGCGATACCCATGAACCACGGCGCGATTGGGAAAAATGCCAGCGCCACGAGATAGGCCACACTTGCGCGCACCAAAAGGTGGGATGGCAGGATATCGACCCCCCGGCGCTTGAGATCGAGCCGCTGGACCACGGTCAGCACCGTCCAACGCAGAACCACCGCCCATGCCACGCCGATGAGACCGAAGGCGCGCGTCAAAAAAAACACCGCCATGCCGTAGGCCGCGAGCGCCACGACTTGGGCGCGCATGTTGCTCGTCGCTGAATTTTGCGCTACCGCGACGCTCGATTGCACAAGCTCGATGGCCTTGACAAGGATGACCACGGTCAGCACTGCGAATACCGGGAAGGCCTGCGCGTAATCGCGGTTTAGAAGAAACGGCATGATCCATGGCAGGACCGCGGCTGCGGCAAGCCCCATGAGCGGCAGCACAACAAGATTGATGCGTACGATCTCGAGGGCCCCGGCGTGACCGACGCCGTGGTCGGCTTGCGAAAAATGCGAGAGCAGCACCCGTGACAGCATATGGACGGGCTTGTTTAGCACGTTGAACAACGTAAGCGCCATGACATAGACGCCGAGATCGGCAAGACCCAAGACGTGGCGTATTACGAGGCGATCGGCAAGTTCGCCTATGGCAAATACCGCAGACCCCAGAAATACCGGCAGCGCCGTCCCCCAAAATGCCCGTCGCCACGCGCCCGGCCATCGCAGCCGTGGCAGATTTCGGGTCATGACATAAGCGATCATGACAAAGGCTGTGCTATAGGCCCCCAAAACCTGACCGAGTATAGGGGCCCAATAGCCGTGGTGTGCCAGGAGTAGGGCGAATATCCATGCCGAGGTCACAAGCGACGCGAACACCAGCACCAGCGCCTCGCGCCGCCGCCACAACCGCGCGCGCGCAGCACTGAGGCCGACGCTAAAGACTT
>JAJZKY010000837.1 GCA_021803885.1 Planctomycetota bacterium | reverse complement strand
CAGCACGCTTACCTTGCGTGCTCCGGAATCGATCTTGAAGGCAATCAACCAAACGGTGTCGGACTTGTACAAAAATGCCCCGGAAGTTTTGTTGGATGTACGCATCTATCAGGTAAATGACAACCGCTCTTTGGATATCGGCATGCAATTGCCGCAACAGTTCACTCTTTTCAACGTGCCCACTGAGATCCAAAGCCTCATCAGTCAGAACCAAGGCATTATCAGCCAGCTCATCTCCAGTGGCCTTGTCAATCCGAGTGATTATGTCGCCATCGCAGCCCTGCTGGTTTACTACGGTTTGGCCAGCGGTTCCATTTTGAGCCAACCCTTCGCACTCTTCGGCAATGGACTCACGCTCACAGGCGTTACGCTGGGTACGCTCACATTGAACGCATCGCTGAACACCTCCACAGCCAAGCAACTCGATCATGTGCAACTACGTGCGTCCAGCCAAGAGAAGGAAACCTTCATGGTTGGCTCCCGATACCCCATCATTACCGCCAGCTACTCATCGGGAACGACAGGAGGTAATTTACCCCCGGCCTTGGCAGGAGCACTGGGTCTGGGGGGATTCTCTGGCCTGGGAGCCAACTCCGCATTGAGCGGCTTGGACGCCTTGGCACAAGCACCCCAAGTGCAGTATGAAAATCTGGGACTGACCATGAAAGCCACTCCCAGCATCCAGCGCGATGGCCATGTTCTGCTGCAATTGGATACCAAGATTGAAGCGCTCGGCGGCGGCTCCTTGAACGGAATTCCCATCCTCAATAGCCGCGCGTTCGCCTCCACCGTGGATTTGCAGGATGGAGAGAGCGCATTGATCGTCAGCAGCATGACGCGACAAGAGGAAAATGTGCTGACGGGTATTCCTGGAATCAGCGAACTACCGGGAATGTCTTGGACCGCCAACAACAATCCGCAAACCACGGTGGGGGATCTGGTCGTCGTGATAACGCCGCACATTGTCCGCTTGGCTACAGATGTCACAGCATCGCCCATGCTGGCGGTGGAAGCGCCCCAAAAATAAACAGGCCAAAATCAGAACCGGGATGGCAGAATCTGCCATCCCGGTTCTGATTGGTTGTACTTTATCGAACTACTTTTGATTGGCCGCAAAGGCTACAAGCTGCTTTACGGTGTTATACGGCAAGGCATTGATGGGAACGGCTCGGCCACTGACGAACAACGTCGGCGTGGCGTTGACTTTAACGTCGTAGCCCAACTTCAACGAAGCGGCCACATCTGCCTTGGTAGCGGGGTCTTCGAGGCACTTCTTCACCGCACTTGGATCCGCCCCTGCCTTGGTGGCTGCATCTTTCAACGTAGCTTCGGTAGCATCGGGCGTCAGCTTGGCTTGATTGTCAAAGACGGCCTGCACATATTGAAAGAACGCTGCATTGCCCTTGGTTTTTGCCACACAGACGCCATACTCAGCAGCCTTTTCCGCAGCCGGATGCACGCTGGTGAGTGGGAAATTTTCAAAAACAAGATGCGCAGTGGGAAAGTCTTGCAGGATATGGTCGACCGTAGCTTGCGCTTCCTTACAGTGCGGGCACTGTAGATCCGCGAACTCAACCAGCTCCAACGCCTTGGAATCCGATCCACGCGAAGGGCCGTTGGCACCTGCATTCAACTTGGCGCGTATGTCTCCAAAGGGATCTGCGCCAAAGGCCATGATTTGATTGCCAGCAATCGCATGCTTTCCATCCGGCAGCACAAAGAGTGCTGTTTGTCCGGGCTGACGGCTGACACCATCTTCCGCAACCATGACGACTACATTGCTCACTCCGGGAGCCTCCGTAGTCTCGATGGACTGCACCTGCCATCTGCGATTCGGATCGTAACCCCATATCTGTTTCAGAAACGCGTTGACGGTCTCCACAGAAGGGCTGGTGGCTGTAAAGTTTTTTGGGTCTACCGGAGGAAACTGCACGGGCGGCGGCGGTGCGGGAGCTTTGCCGGGTGTGGACAGCTGGAGCGCGGGTGCAGGCGTTTTTGCTTGCTGCGTTGCGGCTGGAGCCTGTTTTTGCGGTGCGGATGCGGGAGCTGCCTGTGCATGCGCGAAAAATGCTGCTCCAAGACTCGCAGCCGCGATAAGATTCATGTACCTAATTTTCATTTCCATTTCTCTCCTAAATTAAACTTGTACTTTGACCGCAATCGGGAACCGTCTTCCGCTCCCAAAAGATTTTTGCGTTACCTTCAATACTGGTGCCGCTTGCTGGCGCTTGTACTCACTTCGCTCCACCAACTGAACCATCTTGCGTACCAGATCCAAACTCTGCCCCTGCTCGGCGGCAATAGCTTCCACGCCCAAATAATGCTCCACGTAGGCTTCCAAGATGGGATCCAATACATCATACGGCGGAAGCGAGTCCGTGTCTTTCTGGTCGGGTCGCAACTCGGCAGAGGGAGCTTTGGTAAGTGTGCTCTGTGGAATCACCTCACGCTCGCGATTCACGAAACGGCTAAGCCGGTAGACTGTCGTCTTCAACACATCGCCGATTACCGCCAACGCACCCACCATGTCCCCGTACAACGTGCAGTACCCGACAGACATTTCGGACTTATTTCCCGTCGTCAATACGAGTGCGGATAGTTTATTCGAAAGAGCCATCAAAAGAATACCGCGTATGCGCGATTGTAGATTCTCTTCGGTTGTATCGACAGGCATTCCGGAAAACAGCGGAGCCAGTGTGGTGCTGCTCACCTCAAAAATTGGTTGAATCGGCAGCAGCTCGAATGCAATGCCCAGATTGGCCGCCAACTGCCGCGCATCATCAATGGACCCCTGGGAAGAGTATTGACTCGG
>JAJZKY010000836.1 GCA_021803885.1 Planctomycetota bacterium | reverse complement strand
GCAGTAAAAACATCGGGTCCACAGGGGGGGGTGGGGGGAACGCTGCGAAACGTCACGCTGGCCTCAAATCTAACCGTCACCGGAAACCTGAACGTTGACACCCTCGCCAGCGGCGTTGAAGGCCTCGTTGCAAACGGACATGTGGTGAATTTGCAGACTGGCTCAATGACCTTTAACGGACTTCCTGCGGGCACTGCCGCTACTTATAACTATGATGGTGTGATTAACCTGTACGCACCATATGCCGCCGTTCAAGGCGGTTCGGGCGTCGTAAATTTTACACGGTCGGCGGTCATTAATGTGCTCGCCTCTGGCGTATCTTCCGTGAATGCGGTGGGTGCGGAGGTCAACGACGGAGCGATCAACGTGGGATCGTCCGCCGTTTCCGGGGCACAAGCCCGCATCGGCCTTTCCCGGAACAACGGCTCGATTACCGCCTATTCAGGCGATACGGCAGACCTTTACTTTCCAGTCAATAACGGTATTTTCCGCGCGCTGGTCGGTGGCACCATCAATATGACCGGAAATACGACCCCGATCAATGCAGAGTTCGCCTCGGGCAGCACGTTTGAGGTTCAGCTTGGCTCCGCTGGGGCCACCGGCATGCTGACGGTGGATGGCAACCTGACGCTCGATTCCGGCGCGGCAATCTCGCTTTCGCAGCTTGCTGGAACGACGTTCACCACACCGTACGACATCATCAATTACACCGGCTCATTAACCGGAACCTTTACGGATGTGACACCCGGCTACGTGCTGGATTACACCAGCCATCCCGGCGAAATTCTGGTCACCGCCGTGCCGGAACCCGCGGCGCTGGCGATTTTTGCTTTGGGGCTGGCGGGTCTGGGGCTGTGCCGGCGAAAGAATATGAAGCGAAATGCCGCCGCGTGAAATGAAGAATCAGGCGACATGCATGCGGATTATCTGATGTTAAGCGTTTTGGGTTCGTATAACATTAACTTGGGAGTGAAATCATGGTAAGCCGAATCTCTTTGCGTAAAACCACGTTGCTGTCATGCGCAGTGGCTTGTCTGGCGGCGCTGCCAAATGTGGCGTCCGCGTCAACAACGTACACCACCGTCACCGCCAACTGGGCCGGTGGGTCTGGTGACTGGAGTAATTCCGCGAATTGGCTCTATTTTCCGGCCGCGCCGTCGCCCACGACATTTCCCGATAACGGTAATGACGGCCTGGATTACGCTGTCTTTATTAATAAAACAGGTCCCGTAATATTTGACGTTTCCGCCTCCGTCTCTGCCCTGAATATCGGCACCAACGGAACACTTTCCACCGCGGCCGGTGGATCGCCCGTGCTTACCGTAGACCCGGGTTCCTTCGCAAACGACGGGCAAATTGATATCGTGGATAATTCCACCCTCACAACCGGCGGGACGATAAGTAACTACGGGACCGTCAACATCGGAAGCGGAGGCGCCACCGGCACCAGTGTGCTCATGGCTGATGGAAACATGTCACTTTCGGGTACTGGATCCGTGATCCTGGCTGGAGGTGACAGCGCTATTGATGGTAACGGCTACGCTCTGACGGTCGCGAACGCCATTTCCGGCACCGGAACGATTAGCGGTTTCAGCACGCTGACCAACAATGGCATCATCACTGCTGGGGTTGCCGGCGGCCAGCTTACGATCAGCGGCGGCACCGTGGTCAACAGCAACCAGATCAATGTCAGCAACGGCGGAACGCTGGCGTTGACCAACACCACAGTCAGCGGCACGGGGACAGTCAGTCTCTACACGGGAACCAGCTCGGCGGTACCGGACCTGATACTCAGCGGCACGACGCTTAGCAATGTCCGGTTGTACAGCAGCCAAGGTACCGTGATCACCGTGGCGGCCGGGGCGGCCAGCCTGATTAACAATTCCGGCGGCGGGGATCTCGGACTGGGAGGCACTTTAAACATTGCCGATGCCGCGACGCTGAATCTCGAAGGTGCCATCGGTGGCGGATCAGGTGTGATCAACGTCGGCGACGGTGTCAGCGCGGCGACGTTGGGATTGGCCGGCGACACCACCTTGGACCTAGCGACCGTGCTCGAAGGGCAGAGTACTCTTCAAGGTAATGGTCATGCCCTGACGGTTGCGAGCGGAATCTCCGGCACCGGAACAATCACGGGCTTAAGCACGCTGACCAACAATGGCATCATCACTGCTGGGGTTGCCGGCGGCCAGCTTACGATCAGCGGCGGCACCGTGGTCAACAGCAACCAGATCAATGTCAGCAACGGCGGAACGCTGGCGTTGACCAACACCACAGTCAGCGGCACGGGGACGATATTTGTCAACGCCGGCTCTGGCCCGGCAGTATCCAACCTGATACTCAGCGGCACGACACTTAGCAATTGCAATGTGGGCGGCGGCCAAGGCACCGTGATCACCGTCGCGGCCGGAGCGGCCAGCCTGATTAACAATTCCGGCGGCGGGGATCTCGGACTGGGAGGCACTTTAAACATTGCCGATGCCGCGACGCTGAATCTCGAAGGTAACATCGGTGGCGGATCAGGTGTGATCAACGTCGGCGACGGTGCCAGCGCGGCGACGTTGGGATTGGCTGGCGACACCACCTTGGGCCTTGGGGTCGTGCTCGAAGGGCAGAGTACTCTTCAAGGTAATGGTCATGCCCTGACGGTTGCTAACGGCACCATTTCCGGCACCGGAACAATCACGGGCTTCAGCACGCTGACCAACAATGGCATCATCACTGCTGGGGTTGCCGGCGGCCAGCTTACGATCAGCGGCGGCACCGTGGTCAACAGCAACCAGATCAATGTCAGCAACGGCGGAACGCTGGCGTT
>JAJZKY010000835.1 GCA_021803885.1 Planctomycetota bacterium | reverse complement strand
TCCTGCGAATAGGCTTGCATCCGCTCCTCCCCTCTACCAGCAGGAGTATTATCGCATAAAATGTATCTACTTAAATTAGAAATGCTCTAGATCGAGAAGATTTGCACGGGTATCCCAAGATGTGGGGCTTGACCGCACCGTAGGCCCTTGATATAGTTGTTATACTTCATGGTGCTCGATTGAGAGATCGGGCTGAAAAGGGAATCCGGTGAGAATCCGGAACTGCCCCGCAGCGGTATGCAGGAACGAACGCTCCAACCGAAAGCACTGGTTCAGCCATGGACCGGGAAGCCGGAGCAAGTAGGTAGCCTGCAAGTCCGAAGACCTGCCAAGAAGTCGTGCCCATACCAGGCACGAACACACACGCCTCCGAGGGGAAGGCCGGGTGATGATGGTTGGCTGTCTACTATCAGGCCTCCCACTTATTTCCCGTCTGTCGCCTTCGGAGCCGAAAGGTTACCTGATGGCTACTCTCCAGACGACGCTTGCCGATCTCGATCCCTACTTCCCTCCAGCCGAAGTCGCGCCCCAGATGCAGGTGCGGAAGCGCAATGGCTCTCTGGAACCCGTTGACGTAAACAAAATTGTTCGTGCGGTCGAGCGTTGCTGCCACGGGTTATCGCACGTCGATTCGATCCGCGTTGCCAGCAAGACCATTGGCGGTTTGTTCGATGGAGCCTCGACGCGCGAACTCGATGCCATTTCGATCCAGACAGCAGCTTCGCTCATTGCCGAGGAGCCGGAGTATTCCAGGCTCGCGGCGCGCCTGTTGCTGGGCACCATTGCGAAGGAAGTTGCCGGACAGAACATTTACTCCTTCTCGCAGTCCATCGAGGTGGGGCATCGCGAAGGTGTTATTTCCAAGGATGCAGCCAATTTTGCTGCAACCAATGCTCGCAAGCTGAATAGCGCCATTGACGACAGGTTGTCCGATCGCTTTGAATACTTCGGACTGCGCACCGTCTATGACCGCTATCTGTTGCGTCATCCCATTACGCGTCAGGTGATCGAGACCCCACAGTACTTTTTCATGCGGGTTTCGGTCGGATTGTCCGTGCGGGTGAATGAGGCGGTCGAGTTTTACAAGCTGCTTGCCTCGCACGATTATCTACCGAGTTCACCGACCTTATTCAACAGCGGCACGAAACATTCGCAGATGTCGTCCTGCTACTTACTGGATTCGCCTCTCGATTCCCTTGAGTCTATTTACGATGCGTACAAACAGATCGCTCTGCTCTCCAAGTTTTCGGGTGGTATTGGGCTGGCCTTTCATCGTATTCGTTCGGAGGGTTCGCTGATCCGGGCGACCAATGGCTTATCGAACGGCATCGTGCCCTGGCTGCGAACGCTCGACTCTTCGGTCGCGGCGGTGAATCAGGGCGGTAAGCGCAAGGGAGCCTGTTGCGTCTACCTCGAACCCTGGCATGCGGACGTCGAGTCGTTTCTCGAGATGCGGGACAATACAGGCGATCAGGCGCGCCGCACCTACAACCTGAATCTTGCCAATTGGATTCCCGATCTCTTCATGCGCCGCTCTGACGAAGACGGCATGTGGTCGCTCTTCGATCCCAAGGTGGTGCCGCATCTCACGGACCTTTATGGAGAAGCCTTCGACAAGGCTTATGTGGAGGCTGAAGAAAGGCATCTCTATAGCAAGCAAGTCAAGGCGCGGGATCTCTATGCGCGGATGATGCGCACTCTTGCTGAGACCGGAAATGGATGGATGGTCTTCAAGGATGCCTGCAATCTGAAGTGCAATCAGACCGGGCAGTCCGGCAACATCGTTCATCTCTCCAATCTCTGTACGGAAATCACGGAGGTGACCTCTCAGGCCGAGACAGCCGTTTGCAACCTCGGCTCCATCAATCTGGCGAGACATGTGGCGGGCGGCGCCTTCGACTTTGAGAAGCTGGCGGCCACGGTGCGACAGGCTGTTCCGATGCTGGACCGCGTCATCGACATTAACTATTACCCGGTGCAGCAGGCGGCAGCGGCCAATCGCCGCTGGCGTCCTGTCGGTCTCGGCGTGATGGGCCTCCAGGATGTCTACTTTCAGTTGCGGCTGTCGTTCGACTCGCCGGAAGCCCGCGCACTGTCGGCAAAGATCCAGGAAGAGATTTATTTCCACGCACTCACGGCATCGTGCGAGCTTGCCCTGGCACTTGGGCCCCATGCAGCCTTTCAGGAGACCCGTGCTGCGCAGGGCGAATTTCAATTCGACTTGTGGGGCATCACTCCACAGGACCCACAACGTTGGGATTCGCTACGCGAGCGCATGAAGGCGGTGGGGCTGCGTAATTCTCTGTTGATTGCGATCGCGCCGACTGCCACGATTGCGTCGATTGTCGGCTGCTATGAGTGCATCGAGCCACAGATATCGAATATGTTCAAGCGCGAGACCCTCTCCGGAGAATTCATGCAGATCAACAAGTATCTGGTAACGGAACTAAAGCAGCTTGGCCTCTGGTCTGAAGAGATGCGCTCGCGGATCAAGCTTGCGGAGGGTTCCGTTCAGAAGATCGCCGAGATTCCAGAGGAAGTGAAGCTCGTCTATCGGACGGTTTGGGAGGTGCCCATGCGCTCGCTGATTGATATGGCAGCGGAGCGTGGCGCCTTCATCGACCAGAGCCAATCATTGAACCTCTTTGCGGAATCTCCCAACATCGGCAGGTTGAGTTCGATGTACATGTATGCGTGGAAGCAAGGCATCAAGACGACGTACTACCTGCGTTCCCGCCCCGCCACAAAGATCGCCAAGACGACTGTCGCAGTTGGGAATCGCGATACCGCACTACCACCCGCAGGCGCGGCAGTGGCC
>JAJZKY010000834.1 GCA_021803885.1 Planctomycetota bacterium | reverse complement strand
GTCCCTGTGCCACTGATCCGCAAAAATTCAACTCGTAGCCCGGCAAACTTGATTTTGCCAAATCGCCATATACGGTATACTAATGCCCCGATGACACTACTGCTGGTGCCTTATGACTCATTGCGCGTCAGCCATGCAGGAATGTGCTTTTGCAAGACACGGAGGTCCGGCCGCCATGAAGCTTCTTTCGCTGGAACTATCAGGATTTAAATCATTTGCCGATACAACCGTTCTTAAATTTGACAACGGTATAACCGGCATTGTAGGTCCCAACGGCTGCGGCAAATCCAATGTGATGGATGCGGTCAAATGGGTGCTCGGTGAAATGTCGGCCAAGAGCCTCCGCGGCGACGCCATGCTTGATGTCATATTCAATGGCTCATCGACCCGCAAACCCATGGGCATGGCGGAAGTTTCGCTGCTGTTCAGCAATGAGGACCGCCGGCTTCCAGTTGAAGATCCGGAAGTCAAAATCACCCGGCGGCTGTATCGCGACGCCACTTCAGAATATCTCGTAAACAACCGCACGGTTCGTCTCAAGGACATCCGGGAAATGTTTCTCGATACCGGCATTGGCGTGGAAGCGTATTCGCTTATTGAACAGGGGAAAATTTCCATCCTGCTGGAAGCCAATAATATTGACCGCCGGGAAATATTTGAAGAAGCGGCTGGAATTTCCCGATTTAAGGCGCGAAAAAAGGAAACACTGCGCCGGCTGGAACGAACCGATCAGAATCTGGCGCAAACACAACTGGTGCTGCAGGAAGTGGAACGGCAACTCCGCAGCGTTAAAGTGCAGGCGGGAAGAGCCAAAAGTTATCAGGAATATTCCACGCGCGTCGATGAATTGCGCCGCATGCACAGCCTGCATGAATACGACCAGCTTCATCGCCGTCTTGCCGAAGTCAGCAGCCAGCGCGGCGATGTAACCGATGCGCTGGCCGCAAAAAAACGCGAGATCGATGAATTCCGGCAGCGGCAGCAGGATATGCAGTTGGAAATGGATGCGCTTCAGGATGCGGTACGCGAGGCCGAACGCGAATTATCCGGACTGGAAAACCGCCGGCAAACCGCCGTGCAGCAGTCGCAATTCGCGCAACAGCAGGCCCGGCAGCTTTCCGAACAGCGGCAATCGATGACCAAACGCGGCCAGGAAGTTCAGCAGCGGCAGGAAGAACTGGCGGCCCTGATCGACCAGAGGCAGGGCGAGGTGACACAAATTGAACAATTGCTTCAGCAGCGCCAGCAGGAATTGGCGCAGGCCCAGGATCTGCAGCAGACCGCCGCCCGCGAAACCGCCGAACTGAATCATAAACTTGAAGCGGAAAAATCCGGAGCGGTCGAACTGCTGCGCGAATCCGCGCGGGTGCAAAGTCAGGTCAATGCCCTGCAGGTGCGCATGGAAAATTTAACCAGACAGGCCGAGCGCATCGCCGGCCAGAAAGCCCAGCTTGTATCGCGCATGGACGAACTGGCCCAGCAGGCCGCAACACTCCAGGGGCAGCGCGACGAGCTTTCCGCGCAGATTCAATCGTTAAGAACGCAGATTGATGAACTCCGCGGACGCCAGCAGGCCAATAATCAGCGGTTGTCGGATCTGCTGAACCAACTGGGAAAAAAACGCGAAGCCAGAAGCGGCCTGCAGAGCCGGCAGGCTGTGCTTGAAGATCTGCAGCGGCGGCGCGAAGGCGTATCGGACGCCGTGCGCGAAGTACTTAAAATCCGGGACACAGGTAAGGGATTTGCCTATGTCAGGGGGATGGTCGGAGAATTATTTGAAGCCGATCTGGAAATCGCCCCGATTGTTGAAGCCGCTCTCGGCGAATTACAGAACGCCCTGATCATCGACCGGCAAACCGACCTGCTGGCCGACGCGGAGGCCTGGCGCAAACAGGCCGGCCGCATCACGGCGATCTGTCTGGATCTATTGCCCGGCTATCGGGAAGACGGCCAATTGCAGATACCGGAAACGTCCACCGCCCAACGGCTGATTGATCTGGTGCGCTATCCGTCCGAGCACCGCCCGTTGGCATTGCATCTGCTGGGCCGCACGGTTCTGGTTGACTCACTGGCCGAGGCTCAGGCATTGCGGGCGGCGGGCGGACGCGGTTATCGCTATGTCACGCGGCGCGGCGAGGTCGTGCAAAGCGATGGCCTTTTGCAGCTTGGCGATTTGTCCCGCAAGGTCGGAGCCATTACGCGGCGCGGCGAATTAAACCGCCTCGCGGAGGAGTTGCGGCAGCTCGACGCCGAGATTAGCACATTGGCTGAACAAAGCGGCCAGTGTGATCAAAATGGCAAGGCACTGGCAGCCGATCAGCAGAGTCTGCGGGATCAGTTGCTGGCGATTGAAACCCGCCATGCGCAGGCCAATGCGGCCTGGCAGCAGAATCAGCAACTGGCGGATCGGACCAAAGGCGAAATTCCCATTTTGGAGGCCGAGGCCGCCGGCATTGCCCGGCAGTCCGCCGATTGTCTGCAGCAGCACACCCAACTCACCGCACGGGCTGCGGAATTGGAAGCCAAGTCCCGCGCGGCGGAGCAACTGGTGAAGGAACTTGATCAGCAGGTGCAGCACAACCGGCAGGAACTGGCGCGCGTGGCCGAGCAGGCCACCGCCTTGCGTGTAACCGTCGGACAAACTCAGGAACAACGCGCATCGCACGTGCGGGAATTGCTGACGGCCCGGCAAAATCATCAGGAAACGCAGCGGCAGAGCCAGCGCATTGGAGAGGAACTTGTCGCCCTGGATCAGCGGATAAAGGAATCAGAAGAAACCGGCGCGCGGGCCGCGGCAACAGCCACGGAACTCGAACAG
>JAJZKY010000833.1 GCA_021803885.1 Planctomycetota bacterium | reverse complement strand
AGCAACGATGGGGGGGCCACCTGCTGGCTACCTCCTAGCTTTGCCACCGGTATCCCTATCCATGATCTACCCTGCATGTTGCTGCGGGCTGACGGCGGCATCAAAAAAAGTATCTCCCCGGGAACGAAATCTGCTGATATCTTCTGGATACTGGAACTCGTCCCCGACGATCCCGTAGTAGGTGAAGATGATCCTGTAGACGGGGTAGGTGATCCCGTAGATGCCCCCGACGATCCCGTAGACGAGGTAGATGAAGGCGCTACGATACGCAATGTGGCTTGCCCTTCCCCGTTCTTCAGGTTGTACGACCCATTTCCAGCAATAGCGGCAATTGGTACAGGAACCAAGATGGTAGAGTGACTGTTCGGGTGTACCTGATTCTCGGGCATGAGGGGAAAGAACACTATATCCGCATTCAAACTGTTACCGCTAAGTACGTTTACCAACGCCGACTGGACAGTAGACTCAATCTTCTTCTGGGCTGCGCTCTGCTTTGATAGCGGAGTGTTCGACTTTGATGGCGGAGTAGTCGTTTGCGATGTACCATTAGGGTGTCCACGGGTTGTTCCTCTTGACGTAGATCTCGTTGGGCTGACCTGTGTGGAGCAGGCTGCGACAGCCACAACCATCACCACGGTAACCAATACGGCTACGCCATGCCCAAGTACTCTCCTGTATCCGGTGACATCCTCCCCACGGCTAAAGCCGGAGGCTTGCGTACGCTGTATAATCACTGGCTGGCCGTAGTGGTACCGCCAGGTGTCGTTACCTTCACGGCGTAGGTACCGGGAGACAATCCCGGCACAGTCACATTCAGACTACTGTCATTTACCACTGTAAAAGTTGAAGCATTGGTACAATTCGATGGCCCGTTACAGAAATACACAGCACTGACCTTTGCCGACCCGTAGTCGAAGCCACTGCCATTGACCGTCACTGATGTGCCAGCAGATCCAGAATAAGCACTCATGGAAGTAATCACGGGAGCACCATCATAGGTGTAGTTGCTGGCTGAGGTACATGTACTCCACCCATAGGCATTTTCGACTGAGACACACACTATCTCCGGGCTACTGGAGGCAGGTGTATATGCCGTAATTGTCGTAGAGTTCACAACGGTGAATGAAAGTGCAGGGGTAGAACCAAAATGTACAGCTAATGCTCCAGTAAAATAATTACCTGTCACGGTAACCTGTTGATCGCCGGCAAGAGGACCTGACGAGGGCGAAAGACCTGTAACCACCGGGGGGCCGACATAGCTGAAGGAAACCGAATTAGATGTACCACCGTACTGAGTTGTTATAGAGACGGAAATGACGGTTCCTGCTGGTCTAGCAGGGTAGTTGACAGTGCAGCTACTGTTGCCAGAACTGTTCATAGAAAGCGAAACGCACGACAGTGATTGGCCTCCCCAATTGACGGTAACCGTACCTGCATCCTGGAAATACATTCCAGAAATCGTCGCCTGACCACCTGTATAAAAGCCAGGGTTTGGAGAGATACTCGTAATAGATGGTCCGGCATAGGTAAACTGAAGGTTATTTAGATTAGCACCACCCCCATTCTGTCTAGTGCTGACGTTGTACACCCAGCCCTGCCAGAATGACGATCCGCCGCCACCGCCACCGCCGCCCTGGTCGCCACATCCCCAGGCACCACCGCCACCACCACCGCCGCCGCCCTGGTAGCCGCCGCCGCCGCCACCACCGCCACCGCCACCATAACCGCCGCTCCAGACTCCGTCACACCACCACCAATTCCAAGTGTAATTGCCACCACCGCCACCGCTGCCGCCTGACTCACTGCCCTGGTTGCCACCGCCACCGCCACCGCTGCCATTACATCCGCCGCCACCGCTGCCGCCATTGCCCCAACCGCCGCCGCCACCACACTGGTCAGTACTTCCGTTGTTACCCCCAGCACCGCCACCGCCGCCGCCGCCACCGGCAACAATAGCCGTTACACCAGACAATGGGCAATTTCCAGGCCAAGCTACATAGTAGCAGTTAATCGCATAACCTGACCCACCGTTACCACCACTATACGCGCCATAGCCGCCATTACCGCCACCGCCACCACCAGAAATGGACCAGCATCCTATGGCATCTCCAGGATATACCCAGAATGACCCCGACACTACCTCTCCGGCACCGCCACTTCCAGCACTAGGACCGCCAGCAGAACTGCCTGCACCACCCTGGATAGATGCAGACACCGTTCCAAACGCCGGTATCTTTTGGTTGCACCCTAGACCTATTGTCGAACTTGCCAACGCCATACTATGCGGTAAAACGACACGAGGAGCGCTCGGCTGCCCAGTAACTACACCAGCCTGCAATCCGGTAATTCCAAGAGCCACAACAATGCTTGTCAGCAACAGACTTCTGCCAATCTTCTTTTTTACTTCACGCAACACAATATTCCTCCATGCCCCGTTGTCTGGTAAATCTCCACGCACCATTATTGCTGCCTTCTTCGTAAACTTCACAATCTCACCAATCACAACTCATACCTCCTCATAACAGCTCATGACCTTCCTCTATCCTCCATTGACGTAGTCGACACATGCCTGTGACGACATGGCCGGACTTGCCGGCGCATACTCAGAATAGTTGTACATTGAAAACATATTTTTCACAATAGCAGTAGTCGCTTTTTGGGTCGATGCCGATGGCGCAGTGTTAGCCGTAAGCTCCAAAGCCACATCCTGGATGGACTGCAGTCCCAGTCCCCAAGGCACTGATCCCGTCTGTGGTGACGACAAGGCACTAAGATTACTACCGGTCACCGAATAGCCCGTTCCCGGTGTGAACGTGCTT
>JAJZKY010000832.1 GCA_021803885.1 Planctomycetota bacterium | reverse complement strand
GGCGTAATAGAGGCCCGTCACGGGATCAAGCGTCATGCCCTGGTAGAGATTGTTCACTATGGGCGTGGAGCCCGCCCCATCCTCATTCAATACCGTGATGGTGCCATAAGGTGAATACACGTAGTATTGCAAAACCTGCCATGCCGCGTTGATAAAGTTGACGATAGCTGTGGTATTCCAATTGGCGTCCTGGAGAAAATACAACCGCGAATTTGGCTGGATCACGCCTGCGATATAGCTATCCTGCAGAATCGCCGCGTTGATATAGGCCGCAGACCAAACCATCTGCGATGACACATTGGACGCGGCGGTGCCGTTGGTGCGGGTCTCAATCGCCTGCCACTGTGAATCGTAATAGATGTAATTAATCTCACCGGCAGGAATGCCGGTGCCGCCTTGCGGGTAGGATTCGGTGATACGGTACCCCATGGCATTGTAGCTATATTGGGCGATGATTTGGCCGCTGGCATTCTTCACCTCCATCAGCCGGTTCCACGCATCGTAGACGTAAGTATTGCCAGCCTGATCTGTGGTCATATTTCCGTTGGCGTCATACGTGGGCGTCGTGCTGCCACTGATGCTGGTGATCTGATTCTGGCTGTTGGCGGTTTCGGTTTGCGTGGTGCCGTTGGATGTATAGGAGGACCAGTTCCCTTGGCTGTCCAGCGTCCAGCTCTGATTAGTGGTATTGATAAAGCCTAATGTACTGTTAGTCAGGCGATTGAGCTGATCGTAAGTAAAGGTTTGATTGTATGCCATGTTGAGCAGATTAATTTCCGAGGTAACGTTGGAATTGTTGTCATAGGAATAGGTGAAATTATCCACGGACTGGCCTGATGAAGTGCTGACCCAGTTCTGATCCACCACGCGGCCAAAGCGATCGAGGCCGACATATTGATCCCCGCCGGAACCGATGCTGCCGGCGCTGCCGAGGTATGTAAGGTTGATGCCCGTCTGCGGATGATTTCTTGCCACAATGGTGGACAGGCCCAGATAGGAATATTGCTCCAGCACGGTTCCGGCATCGCCGGAATTGGCGCCGTCCACGATGGCGTCCAGCCGGCCGATGGCATTATCCAACGCGGCATTGGTGTTCGACAGATCGCTGCCGTAATCGTAATTGATCGTTCTGCCGTTGGGATACACCATGCCGGCTAACCTCGAACCATTACTGAGATTAGAATAAGTATACTGAATCACTGGAGTTGTGGCAATATCGACAGCCCCGGTGAGCGCCTGATACTGGAACGCCAACTGGCCCAGACCCGTATAAATATTTTCCACCTGATTGACGACCGTTGTGCCGGCCGTATCGGCATAGCTGGTGTACAGGTATGGCAGACCCTGGGGGTTATATGTGGTATCCATTCTCCGCACCGAGCCATCGACATTGGCCCCCAGCGTGGTGACGGCATCGCTGATCTGCCGCCCGGCGGTGTCGTAGGTGATCTGGTGGACGTTGCCGTTGCGATCGGTGGTGCTGATGACCTGGCCCAGAGCGGAATAGGCAGAAGATGCAGTATCAGCAGCAGTGCCAGTGGAAGGATAAACAGTCTGGTAGAGCAGATCGTTGCTGGTGATGGTACTTCCGGTGGCAGTGCTTACGCCGTAAACATAAGTAGTTGTCTGATTGCCGGTGGACGGGTCTTCCGCAGTCATACTGGTTTGATCGCCCAGGCCGTCGAAGGTGTACAGCATGGTCTGATTCTGGTCGTTGGTGGGGTTGCCGCCGTTGACACCGGGATTGTAGGCGGCGATGGTTTCAATCGCCCGTCCGAGCGAATCATAAAATGTTGCGGCAACATTGCCGTTGGGATCGGTGGTTTCATACACTTCCCCGGCGGGATTATAACTGGTAAGTGTGATCAGATCACCGGTGAAGTTGGAATCGGTTACAGATACCGGGGCGGTGGCCGGCCTGCTCCATGGCGTGGCCGCATCGTTGGTGCCGACGGGATTGGTGCCGGCGTTGACGGTGGCGATTGGTCTATCGGCGGCGTCATAATAGGTGGCGGAGTAATAGATTCTGGCACCAAGGCTGGAGTCGGTATTGGAGGATGGGGTAACATTTAAGCTGCTATCGGCGTTGACGGTGTCGGTGAACAATGCCCCTTCCGCGCCGGTGCCGAGGATCGGATCGGTATTGAAGCGTTGGGCGTGGACAGTCTCGATTAAATAGCCATCGGGATCGTAGGCGTAGGCAGTCTGGCTGATGACCACATCATTGGCCACACTGCCCGCCGCTGCGTAGGTAAGTACCGTTGAACCGCTGTTGTTGACCGCTCCGCCGTCGGTGACATAAACATCCACGAGTTCATTGACACCGTTATAAACATCCTTGGTAACCTGGCCGGTGGGGGCGACGGTTTCGATGACGTTACCGCGCGGGCCGAAGAAGGTGTAAGTGGTCAGGGCGGCGGTGGAAATAGTGCCGGTGGTGGGATCCACGCTGAAGGTCTGATCTTCATAATCCCGGTTCCGGGAGTCATATTCACTGGTGCGGTAGCCGATCAGGCCGGCGAGCACCGCGCCGGGCGCGGCGGAGGCCGCGGCGGCAATGGCATTGGCCAGGGTCACCGCGCCGCCATTAAAAGTCAGCGTGGCCCTTACATCACCGAGATTATCCAGAGTGCTTACGTTGATCTGTGGATAGGGGTCGTTGGCGCTGGTAACCGCCGCTCCGGAACTGTTAAGCGTCAGGCCGGTTTCCGTGGCGACCAGGCGGTCACGGAAGTCATAATTCAACACGCTGACCTGTTGCGTGCCGGTGTTGGTTGTTCCATCGGGATATTCAATGACTTCGGTGACGTTGGAATCGCCG
>JAJZKY010000831.1 GCA_021803885.1 Planctomycetota bacterium | reverse complement strand
GTGACGCGGTGCGGGAGAGTTGAGGTGCCCCGTGTAACTTGATTTGATTGAATCGTGACACTCAATGGGCGGCGAAATAAATGAGGCAGCTCGGCAGGCGGCCGACCGTTTATTCACTTTCCGCCTCGGATGTGACTATGATCAGCGGCGGCGGCCCGGGAGGGATCGGGCTATTTGCCCGCCCCCGCGGCTGTGGTACGGAGAACCTCATGCGAGCAGATATCTTATCGATTGGCGACGAACTGACTTCAGGCCAAACTCTCAACCGCAATGCCTCCTGGCTGAGCGAGCAACTTCAGCAGATCGGAGTTCGTGTGCAACAGCATGTTACCGTTGGGGATCAACTCGACGAGATTGTCCACGCCCTGCGATGGATGCACCGTGGCACGGACCTGATCCTGATCACCGGCGGACTGGGGCCGACGGATGACGATCTGACGCGACAGGCTCTGGCCGCTGCCATGGACGAGGAACTTGTTACCGACGCCGCTGCACTTGCGGAGATTGAAGCCTTTTTTCGGCGGATTAACCGTCTCATGCCGAGCGTGAATCGGGTGCAGGCACTTCGGCCGACGAGCGCACGATGTATCTCCAATTCCGCAGGTACCGCGCCGGGCATTATGGCAAAATGGAGCCATTGCCGGGTATTTGCCATGCCGGGCGTTCCGAGAGAAATGAAGATGATGTTCGAGACGAGTGTGGCACCGGAACTGAAAATGGACGGGTCACCCACGGTGCTTCGAGTTGCGACCCTCAACATTTTTGGAGCGGGCGAGTCATGGGTGGGAGATAAAATCCGCGATCTGATGAAACGGGGAGCGGAGCCGCGCGTCGGCACCACGGTTCACGATGGAATCGTATCCATCCGGATTTATGCCCGCGGAACCGAAGCGCAGGCGCAGGCCGCAATATCGACCCTGACACAGGAAGTGACGGCTCGGCTGGGTGATCTGATTTTTTCCACCGGTGAGGCATCCATTGAATCTGTATTGGTCGAGATGCTGCGAAGCCGCCGCCAGACCATCGCAACGGCTGAAAGCTGCACCGGCGGACTTCTGGCTGCACTGCTGACGGGCATTCCCGGCGCGTCCAACTGCTTTCACGGCGGTTGGGTGACCTACAGCAATGCGCTTAAAATTCAAGAATTGGACTTGAGCCCCGAGTTACTTCAAACTCACGGCGCCGTCAGTGCGCCGGTTGCGGAAGCGATGGCACAAGTCGCCCGCAGCAAAGCCGGCGCGGATTGGGGTATCTCCACGACGGGTATCGCGGGGCCGGAGGGTGGGACGGCGGAAAAACCGGTAGGAACCGTCTATATGGGTTTGGCGGGGCCGGATGAGACAGAAGTGCGCCGATTTCAATTTCCCGGGCAGCGGGATCAAATTCGCCTGCGGGCGGCGCAGATGGCCATGACCATGCTTCGACTTAAACTTCTCGGTCGCGCTTTTGAGCAGGTTATCCCCGCTTGATCAACCCCGAGATGCATACCGAGACACCTGCGAGGTATTGATTCACAACGGCGCCGGGACCTTTAGTTGGCCGGCGTGAGCGAATAATGATCCGGTACCGGGTGGGCCGCCTTATAGATTTCATTCCGATAGGCGGGAAATGTTGCGTAAATCGTGTTTACCAGTGTGTCCGCCGTATGATTAATTTTCCTCATCGCGGAATGAGAAGCCACCAGCGTCAATTTGACCTGACCCCAGGGGACATGATATCCCTCAATCGGCAATTGAATGTGACGCCAGGCGTAATAGCGTTCCTCCGTCAGGTGCCAGAGCATATCCTGCACGTGATAGGCCTGCACCAGCATCGGGGTTTTGTATTTCGCGAGATTAATACCGTGTGAGAGTTGGCCGGTTGAAAATGTTCCAACCAACTGGCCATTGATCTTCAATTGGTAGTGAACGGCGGTGAGGCCCTGTACCCGCAACATCTCCCGGTCCAGCTTGCGGTAAAGATGTGTCAATTTGATCACCGCGGAAGCGAGCGGATTTTTATAGGTAAAATTCGGCATCGGTGCGGCCCAGAGGTGCATGGGCGGAAACTGCGGCCAGTTTTCGTGAAGCGTCATCATCGGCATGGGCAGGGATTGGTCCGTCTGCGTCCACTCAAGTCCGTCGTGTGCAGTCAGATGCTGCACACGGGTATTCTTCGATGAAATCAACCGTCCGGCGTTGATGTCGACCGATGAGACGATGGGGGTTGCGTGCCATGCCTTCAGGAGCGTTGCCGCCATGATCAATTGACCCGTGGCACCTGGATGAATACGGCCTGGGATGAACTGCTGCGCCAGCGGCTTGCTGATTTTCATCAGCCCCTGGAGCACGTCCACCAGCGGCCGGTTGAAATTCACGCACATGAGATGATCTCGAGCGGCCAGCCGTTTGACAAACGCCGCATATTTCAGCAGCACCGCGTTGTATCCACCTGGAAACCTGACCTTGTGCGAAACATCATCATACGGTGACGGCTGGATGAGCACGATCTTCACGCCGGGGAGATGCTTCTTGAGCTGATTGATGAGATAAACGTAGCCCTTGCGGTAAATATTAAAAATGGGCCGACTGAACGGACGATATTCCGCATCATTCATCCCCAGCATGATGGTGACAATATTGGGTTTGAAGGGGTACACGTCGCGTTTGAGGCGGACGTTGATCGGGCCGGCCCAGCCGCCGCCCACTTTGTCACCCCCTACACCGGAATTCACAAACATCACCTGCATATCGGGGAAGCGTGTCACGGCATAGGTTTCGGTATCCACGCCGTAATATCTCTGCTCGGTAATGCTGTCACCGTAGAAACAAACCCTGTCACCGGCCT
>JAJZKY010000044.1 GCA_021803885.1 Planctomycetota bacterium | reverse complement strand
CATAATGGTACATGCTCCGTCTTCGATGGGCACAAAAGGGCACTTTCCGCTAAAATCTGATGTTATGACTGAGATACTTATACAACTTCCACCACCCGCTGCCGTCGCTTATCCCGTTCGTGTCGGGACACAGCTGTTATCCGACCTTGGCCGGAAAGTACAGCAATTCGCGCCATCGCCATCATGCGCCTTAATAACGGATCAGCGGGTTGCCACGCATTATCTCGCTGCGGTCAGGACCGCACTTGAATCCGTCGGTTATCGGGTTTGCACGTTTATTTTTCCTGCCGGGGAAAGCAATAAAACGCTACGAACCGTCACCGCCGCCTATGATGTCCTGTTGTCCGCCCGTCTGGAACGCACCAGTCCGGTAATCGCCTTGGGCGGTGGTGTAACCGGTGATCTGGCCGGTTTTATCAGTGCAACGCTGTTAAGAGGTGTACCATTTATTCAGGTTCCTACTACCCTGCTGGCGGCGGTGGATGCCAGCGTTGGCGGAAAAGTGGGGGTAGATCATACGCTGGGAAAAAATCTCATCGGAGCATTTCACCATCCCGCGGCGGTGTTTACGGATGTAACAACCTTTAGAACATTGCCGCCGCTGGAAATACAATGCGGTTTGGCGGAATGTGTAAAACATGCCATTATCAAAGATGCCAGGCTCTTTGATTTTATTGCACGCAATCTTTCCGCGATACGCGCCTGTGATTCTGGTGTGCTTACAGAACTTGTCGCCTGGAATGTGCGGATTAAAGCCGCGGTGGTGATGGCCGATCCTTTTGAGCGTGGTGAAAGAGCCTTACTGAATCTCGGCCATACTTTCGGCCACGCGCTGGAAACGCTGACCGGATACGCCAATTTAGAGCATGGTCAGGCGGTAGCCCTGGGAACAGTGGCCGCCTGTCACCTGGCCGTACAGCGCGGAGAATTTCCCGAAGCTTCCGCACTGGCGGTGGAAGCACTGCTGACAAACATTGGTCTACCCGTACGTACCGCGATCCGTGATCCGTCAGCTATTATTGAGGCCATGGGCAGTGATAAAAAGATTATCTCCGGCCACCGGCGACTGATTCTACCGGCGCAACAGATTGGGCAGGCTCGCATCGCCGTGGATATCCCCGAAGCGCAGATTCTTGAGGCTATTACGTATCTTCAGCCGCAGGGAGTTGCCGCCTCATGAGCGATTCTGAAACCGTCAGTACCGAACTTGCGCCGCAACGACTGGCCGCATGGATAACGCTTTCCCGTTGTCCCGGTATCGGCCCCATACTTGCGCACCGCCTGCTGGAAGTGTGGCCTACGCCGGAAAACATATTGGCCGCGCCAGTGACGCAGTTGGCGCAGGTGGAAGGCATCGGTCAACATCGCGCCGCCGCCATCGCCCGCACACGTGAACAGATCAATATTGATGATATTCTCGCCGATTGTGCGCAGCGGCGAATCCGCGTGATCTGCCCCGACCACGCGGAGTGGCCCGCAGGCTTGACCCGTATTCCGGATCCCCCCATCGTGCTATACCTGCGCGGACGAATTCTGCGCCGGGATCTACTGGCTCTGGGAATCGTCGGATCACGGCGCTGCACACTTTATGGTCGCGAGCAGGCGGGAAAATTCGCCGCAGCCCTGGCCGATGCCGGTTTAACCATTATCAGCGGCGGCGCGCGGGGTATTGATACGGCATCCCACCTGGGCGCCTTACGCGCCGGCGGACGCACCATCGTGGTGCAAGGCTGCGGACTGGGACATTGCTATCCTCAGGAAAATGCAGAGCTTTATGATCGCATTACGGACGAAGATCATGGCGCGGTCATCAGTGAATTACCGCCGGATGAACCACCCCTGCCGGAAAACTTTCCACCGCGCAATCGCATCATTGTCGGCCTGTCTCTGGGGATACTGGTAGTGGAAGCGAACTTGCGCAGTGGTTCGCTGATTACCGCCCGCCTGGCAGCCGATGATTATGCCCGGGAAGTTTTTGCCATGCCTGGGCGTGTGGATTCTATTGCCAGCAGCGGCACGCATCATCTCATTAAAACCGGGGCCGCGGCACTGGTGGAATCGGTGGACGATATTCTCAGCGGTTTGGGGCGGACCGATTTGATCAACCCCGCGTCTGGAGACGGTGCTGATTGTGCTCCCGATAAACCCAACAAGCGCATTTTTCCCGCCATTGGGGCACCGCCGCATCCGGATATCCCACAGCATGCCCATACCGAAAACGACACTTTACAACCCGCCGAATTAACAGCCCCGCAAAAGCGCATCGTGGAATGCTTCGCCGGCATAGCGTTGGATGTGGATGAATTATGCGATAGGACCGATCTGCCACCGGCCGTCATCATGGCCGAATTGACTTTTCTGGAAATTTCCGGAGTTGTCCGCCGCCAACCGGATCGGCGATATATTCTCCATCAGCGACAGCCCAAAACGCGAAGTTGACAACTCAATGCACACTGAGGCATAAAGATGGCGCAGAAACTTTAAAGTGGCGTAAAAGCATCCATATTGCCAGTCTTGTACAGAAATTCAGGGCCGCCGGGTGTGAAGATGGCGCTAAGGAATGGGACCTTAATAACTTCCCGATTGGCATTACCATTAAATAGTCCACCACCGGCATAGCCGGTGGCTAATATGACAGATGATGCTCCGGAAACCGCACCAACCGGTCCAATGATCCCCTGGAAGTCGACGGCGGACGAGAAGACGCCCGCGATCCCAGGATAGTTCTCAAATCTGCAAACTGGCAGCAGCTATGGGGCTTTGACCAAAATATATGGCTGCACTCTTGCCACTGTGGATAGCCGGACCGAATGACCATGCTTGCGTCAGTCAATGCTATAATTCATAGATGTTAAGTTCGGGATATTAGCTGTGGCGGTACAAGAATATAAGATAGAAAGTCCTTTCAAGCCCACCGGAGATCAGCCGCGGGCGATTGAAGCAATCACCAAAGCCTTTGAATCTGGAGAAAAATATCAGGTGCTCATGGGAGTCACAGGCTCGGGCAAAACCTTTACCATGGCCCATGTGGCCGCACAACTCAACCGGCCGGTGCTGGTCATAAGTCATAACAAAACCCTGGCCGCCCAGCTCTATGAGGAGTTCCGGGAACTCATGCCGCACAACGCAGTAAATTATTTTGTCAGCTACTATGATTACTATCAGCCGGAAGCATACATTCCGCAGCGTGATATTTACATCGAAAAAGATGCCGCCCGCAATGATGACCTTGACCGCCTGCGTCTCGCCACCACCAGATCTCTGGTGAGCCGGCGTGACGTGATGGTGGTCGCGTCGGTAAGCTGCATATTTGGGTTAGGTTCCCCCGAACAATATAAAAATAAGGTTATTAGCCTGCAGCGTTCAGCGGAGTTGGGACGCGAAGAATTGTTGCGATCGCTGGTGGATTTACAATATGAACGTAATGATATTGAATTCAAACGTGGCACATTCCGTGTACGCGGCGATGTCATTGAAATTTTCCCCGCTTATGAAATCACCGCCCTGCGTGTGGAAATGTTCGGGGATTCCATTGAGTCCATCTGGCATATCCACCCGGTAAGCGGCGAACGGCTGACAGAGGAAACCACAGCTTTTGTGTATCCCGCCAAACACTATGTTGCCGATGATGCCACCATGGTTCGGGCGGTGCATGATATTCAACAGGAACTGGAAGCGCGCTGCCGGGAATTGCGGCAGCAGGGCAAGCTGCTGGAAGCCCAGCGGCTGTTCGCCCGCACCAGGTATGACATGGAAATGATGCTGGAGGCGGGATTCTGTCAGGGCATTGAAAATTATTCCCGGCACATTTCAGGCACGCCACCGGGGGCCAGGCCAACAACACTCATTGATTATTTTCCCAAGGATTACCTGTTGATGATTGACGAATCCCATGTCACGATTCCGCAGATCAACGCTATGTATGCGGCGGATCGGCACCGTAAGGAAGTGCTGGTGGAACACGGATTCCGTTTACCGTCAGCGCTGGATAACCGTCCCCTGCGCTTTGAAGAATTCGTGGGCATGTGGAATCAGGTGCTGTTTGTATCCGCTACACCGGCCCGATATGAACTGGAACTTACTGGCGGCGCCGTGGTGGAACAGATCATCCGTCCCACCGGTCTGATTGATCCGGTTATTGAAGTGCGGCCCGCGCAGGGGCAGGTAGCGGATCTGCTGGCAGAAGCTAAAACCCGCGCGGAAAAAGGGCAACGCACACTGGTAACCACACTGACCAAGCGCCTGGCGGAGGATTTATCCCATTATCTGGGGCAGGCGGGCTTGCGCTGCAAATATTTACACAGCGAAATTCAAACATTTGAGCGCGTTGATATTCTACGCGAATTGCGGGAAGGCTCCTTTGACTGCCTCATAGGCGTGAATCTGTTGCGCGAAGGTCTGGATCTGCCGGAGGTGGCCATGGTGGCCATCATGGATGCGGACAAACAGGGCTTTTTACGCAGTGAAACATCGCTGATTCAGATGATCGGGCGGTGTGCCCGCAACGTGAACGCCACCGTATTGCTCTATGGCGATACCATTACCCCGGCCATGCAACGGGCCATGGACGAGACCGGGCGGCGGCGGGCTATTCAGGAAGCCTGGAACACTGCCCATGGCATTACGCCGCAAACCATACAAAAAGCCATACGGCACGGTATTGAATTGGAACTCAAGGCCATCCGCACCGCGCGGGAAATGCTCTCGGAAACCGAGACCGATTTTGACCAGCAGGAAATGATCCGGATGCTGGAAGAGGAAATGCTGGCGGCCGCGAATAATCTGGAATTTGAAAAAGCCGCCGATTTGCGCGATCGCATCAAGGAACTGAATGCCGTCCGGACCAGTCAATCCAATTCTCCGTTGGATAACACACCCATGGCCGATGCGGAACAAAACGCCGCCCGGCAACAGGCTCTGGCTGCAGCGATTGATAAAGGCATAGCCAATCGCCTGGCTAACCGCCCCACCGTAAAGCCGCAGCAGATAAAGTTTCGCCGGGGACCTAAACGCCGCCCTAATACATCCGGAAAATAATAACGCATTTCCTTGCGGCCATACACATTTGTGTCTTGGTACTTCCACGTAATCATTTACAAAGGCTGATGGGGTAAACGGGTGGAGATTTCAACAAATAATGAACAACGGTCGACGACGAGATTAATATGGATGTTTTTTTGATCATTGATCTTGGCCCATGGATTCCAGAGCACCTGTAAACGTCTATAGATGGCACCGGATGAAATGGATAGAGTTGACAGGTTGAGGCGGAAGTACCGTTAAAACATGCCGGTGGAATAACCCACCGATTCGCGACTTTATATAACAACCTACAGGCGAAGGGCGGTGAATCATATAACTCCGGCGTTCTGCTATTTACTCATTGTTCATTAACTATGGCGCGACCAACGGTCGCGGCTTTCTGGAATGATCTGCCGCTGACTACTCATTATTCATTGGTACTCTTTACGGTTATCCCTGCAGGCGAGAACGGTTACCTTCCAACCTTATCTCCCGGCACCCTGCGTTAATTACCTGCAGAGTGAATGGGCCGTTAACGCTGCGTATATTTCCGCGCGGACAGGGAACCAATGCGGGAAACGGACGGCGGCAGCGCGATGATTTGCGCACGGCTGTGACCAAGTGATACATAGTAGCGCCGATGCACATTGAATTGTAACCACAGCCAGAAACGCAAAGCCAGTTGCGCTGCGGGATATCCGCGGCGCAGCCAATTATAAAAATCATGGCCACGATAGGGATGGATCACGGAATAAATCTGCCCTCTTGTGAACAGAACGCCCGCTTGATATGAAAAGCCGCCGGGTAATGAGGCGGCGGAAACAAAGGACTTCGGCCATACATAATGTGGTAAATTACGGCTAAGTACGACCCTTGGATGATAAGCCAGTATGGTGGGTTGCCGGGCCACCGGGTACGCAAGAACCGCTGAATCACGATGCAGCTTGATACAACCATGAAAAGCAAACCACGCCCGTGGTGACCACGCCAGCGGCAGCGTAAGATTGTCTGCCGCACCTTCTACGCTTTGATTAACTGGATGCAGACAACGGGCCATGGTGATCGTGTTATACAGGCGCAAGGGGCCGGGAGCAAAACAGGTTTGCCAACGATACCGTATGGTTCTTACACCAGTCGTTTCTGAAAGCCAGAAGAGCGTGGCGGCAGAAAGCAGTAAGACACCCAACGCGATACTGAATATAAACTTCCATTGCCGTAAGCCCGCGCCGCGCAGCAGCATCAGCATAAGAAGCGTCAAAGGACCGATGGCCCACGCCGCATATTGCCACACCGACGGCGATAACAACGGCGTGATACGCAACCGGGACAGTTGGGGTACAACCACCGGCACACCATATTTGAATCCGTCAAAACTTCGCGTTGTCCACACAGTGACTCCACTGGTGTATATTCCGGAATTATGCCATGCCGACGCCGGCAAAATACCCGGCGGTCTTGAACTGATGTCCACCAGGCACACACCCAGAGACAACAGCGCCAAGACCCGCTGTCGCGAAAGCAGTGGCGTTATGGCACGATCCATCAATAACCAGCGACAAGCAGCAAAATTTAACACCGGTGATGAGGCCAGTTGCCGACGGGAAAAAATAAGCGGCTGCAGCGGCATACCCAAGGCTTTGGCAACCACGCTTACGTCCAAGTCCCCATGGCGCCAAACCGCTATGGTTGTGGCGGGTGTCGAACGTATCAGCGGCAGATCAACCTTGGAATTTAACACCCGCCATATTCCGCCCGCCTGGTGAATTCGTACTACCACCGGCCATGGCGCCCCCAATCCACCTGCACCAGACACATAAGGTATCGGCATAAGAATATGACGACGAAATATCTGCAAATGGCGACGAATGACCACTCCGCCCCGGACATCCTGAACAGTCACCGCAGTCATGCCACCTGTCAGATGCGGAAGCGTCAAACGCAGCGTCGCCCAGGAATTTACATGCGGCACCATGCCGCCATCCAACGTGACGGATAAAGTTCCGACACGTTTATCTGCGCCATGCGCGGGCGGGGGCACGATGGCCAAAAGTAAAACACCAACCCATAAAAAATACACAAGGTATATTATGCGAAAATGACCAAACCACATGTACACCACAGTATCCCCACGGACACGGAAGAGCAACATAGTCCCATGCGATATAATCAGGAAACCCGGTAATCGTTCACAGGTTCATAGCACGCAAAATCAAAATATCAATGAATAATGAGTAAGCAATAAAAACAAAACAATTTTACCACAACGACACGACGAACAGACATCGATGAACAATGATCATAAGTAATGAATTTCCAACAGCATTACTCCTTATTCATTGTATAAGGATGTTCAGTGCATAGGACATGCCTAATGGTGATTCGGAACGCACGTCCGGGCACGGTGGCCATGAGCGGCCATTGCACTCCGGCGTAAGTCGCAACCACTGTTTAACAATACCTTTTAAACCCCGGTCTAACAGATACTTCTGTGCCAAACGATGCGTATCAATCCGGTTGGCATACCAGATTCCGGCGGTACAATACTCATCATGGGTGAGTTACTAAACAAACAGAACATTGCCGCGATCGATCCAGCGGAACTTACGCCGGCCATGCGCCAATATCAATCCTACAAAGCCCAATATCCTGATGCCATTCTTTTCTTTCGCATTGGAGATTTTTACGAAACTTTTTATGAAGATGCCCGCACGGTGGCTCGAACACTGGGGGTAGCCTTAACCAGCCGCAGCAAGGGAGAAAATGCCGTGCCCATGGCCGGCGTGCCTTATCATGCTGTGGATGGTTATCTGCAACGTATGATTGCGGCAGGTTATCGCGTGGCTATCTGCGAACAGATGGAAGACCCCAAGCAGGCCAAAGGCCTTATTGACCGGCAAGTAACTCGCTTAATTACCCCCGGCACCTTAACGGAAGACACCATGCTGGACGGCCGGGAGGAAAATTTTCTTGCGGCCATGGTATTGCTTTCCGATGGGGATTCCCGACATACACATTCGGATTTGGATTCGGTTGCCCCTCTGGACGCACCTGCAGAATCATCATCACCCCGTGTCGGAATCGCCTGGTGCGAATTATCCACTGGAAAATTCTTTACGCTGGTGGATTCATTGGCGGCCTGCCAGGAAGAACTGGCCCGCATCAGCCCACGCGAGTTAATTTATCCCGAAACTCCAGACCATCAGGTTCCGCCATGGGCGGAGCATATATCCGAAATCATCCACCTGACTCTGACAGCACGCCCGATCTGGCAGCTGGATCAACACCATGCGGTGGAAACGATCCGTAAACATTATGGCGTTTTGAACTTCGCCGGATTTGGCTATGAACAAGATCGCGATCCCGCCCTGCGCGCCGCCGGCGGTTTACTGGCCTATTTGCATGAAACCCAGAAAGCGGCGCTGGAACATCTGCAACCGCCGCTGGGCTTTGAACGTCGCCGACATCTGGTCATCGACCCGACTTCTCTGCGCTCTCTGGAAATAAACCGGTCTCTGCGGAACAATTCCGCAGAGGGTTCACTGGTGCGGGCCCTGGACAATACAAAAACCCCCATGGGCTCACGGATGCTGCGCAACTGGCTGTTATTTCCGCTACGTGAACCGGCAGTTATCAGACAACGCTATGCCATGGTGGCACGAATGCTGGACCTGGAAAACCGCCTTGATGAACTGCGCCTGGTGATTACCGATTGCGCGGATATTGAACGCATCACCGCCCGCATTTGTTGCCGCCGCTGTACTCCGCGTGATTTGGTGGCATTGGCCCGATCACTGGAAACACTACCGATATTGATGAAGCTCGCGGGACCAACTGGATTTTTTGAAAATGATGCCACAGAGGTATCGCCTCTGGCGACAAACGCTGCCGCACTGGCCGCGAAAATCCGCGCTACGATTGCCGATGAACCTCCGGGCCATCTCCGGGATGGCGGCGTGATTCGTGACGGCTGTGATCCGGAACTCGACCGCCTGCGTACCCTGGCCACCAACAGTCGGGCCTGGCTGGCCAATTATCAATCGCAACTCGTGGCCCAGACCGGCATTAATTCTCTCAAAGTCGGTTATAATAAAGTTTTTGGATTCTATATAGAAATAACCCATGTCCACGCCCAGAAAATTCCACCGGAATTCATCCGCCGGCAAACGGTTAAAAATGCCGAGCGCTACATAACTCCGGAACTCAAAACTTTCGAAAGCGATCTCCTGACGGCGCAGGAACGCTCCAAGGCCCTGGAATTGAATTTGTATGAACAGTTGCGGGAATTTCTGGCCACGCAAGTGGAAGTGCTGCGAAAAACCGCCGCGCAAATAGCCCATCTGGATGTCGTAGGGTCTATCGCCCATCTGGCCCGGTCGCGGCGGTATTGTTGCCCGGAAATTACCACGCGACGCGAGCTGCAAATCATAGATGCCCGCCACCCGGTGGTCGAACAGGTGCTGGAGGACACATTTGTCCCCAATGACATTAATCTCCCGGCCGACGGCCCGACGCTGCAACTGATCACCGGCCCCAATATGGCTGGTAAATCAACTTACATCCGGCAGACCGCCCTGCTGGTACTCATGGCACAGGCTGGTTTTTATCTGCCGGCAAAGCAGGCCACAATCGGCCTGGTGGATCGCATTTTTACCCGTGTTGGCGCCGCTGATGATCTGGCTGCCGGTCAAAGTACCTTTATGGTAGAAATGACGGAGACCGCCAACATTCTTTTACACGCTACCGAAGATTCCCTCGTAATACTCGATGAGGTTGGACGCGGCACCAGCACTCTTGACGGCTTGGCACTGGCTTGGGCGATTGCAGAATTTCTCGCCGGGACCACGCACTGCCGCACGCTGTTTGCAACACATTATCATGAACTTACAGAATTAGCCCAAACCAGTAACGCGGTGGTAAATTACAATGTGCTGGTTCGGGAATGGGAAGACCAGATATTGTTCATGCACCGCATTGTTCCGGGTAGCGCGGACCGATCCTACGGCGTACAGGTGGCGCGTTTGGCGGGCATCCCACGCAGTGTCATTCAACGTGCCCGGCAGCTTATGGAACAATTAGTGGTTCACGTCGGCCGTGGTAAACCACGGGCCGCTTCGACGGCTGTATCACCACAGAGCGCTTTATTTGATCCACTGGAGTCGCAGGTTGTCAGCCAGCTACAAGCCCTGGACCTGGAACGTATGTCCCCAATGCAGGCTTGGGAGGCCATTAAAATGCTGCAAGGGCTGCTGGCGGAACAAAAGAAAAGACGCAATACTGGCGTGCCGTAAGCGGCGGCTGGTGGAATCGGTAAACGTACAATTTCAACCGGCGGAAGACATCCGGACGGACAATAAACTTCTAACATCATCATATTCCAATGTCGTAACCGTATACGGGGTCATAACCATGAATAATAAACAATGAATAATGAGTAATCAGTAGAATGTAGAATTTAAAGGTTAGAACGTGGACGAAGGTGCGAGCCGGTGGGTTTATCCCGCCGGAAATAAATATCTAACCGTTCACGATGAGGCGACTGGGCAGGCTGGAAGCCTGCACCACAAGGGGTGCCCCCGCTTTGAGATACGCCATAACCGCGGTAATTCTGGCCTGTCGACATAGCCGTGAACGGTTACACAAAATAATTTCACCACAATGACAGGAAGACACAACGAGCAACAGGATGATTTCAGAATGGGACCGTAATAACTTCCTAATTGGCATTACCATTGAATACTCCACCACCGGCATAGACGGTGGCTATATGACAGATGGTGCTCCGGAATCCGCGTACCAACCGGCACAACGACTATTTGAAAGTTATTGTGCGTCAACTCCTATATTTCATAAAACATTGTCCGTATAGTTTCACTGTGGCCAGCGGTGGTACCAACCTGCGAAATCAATAGCTCTCCACGGTGCAGTTTGCAACTTTTCCGGGTGGCTTCCTTGAAACGGTACATGGCTTGATCTGCATTTTGCAACAGCAATGCAAAGTCTGTGCCATCGTCGGGATATATACTCGTACCAATACTGGGAGTTACCTGCAAAGAATGTTCATTTACATAAATGGGGGCTACAACGGTCTCAACGGCTCGCTGCGCTATAATTCCAGCGGCTTGCGTGTCCTTTACTTCCGGTAAAATCAGTACAAATTCATCGCCACCAATCCGGGCTACAGTATCCGAATCCCGCACGGTGGTCTCCAACCGCCGGGCCACTACCTGCAGTACCTTATCACCAATATGATGACCTAATTGATCGTTATTGGGTTTGAAATGATCCAAATCCAGAAGGGCAATAACGACCTTGTCTTTTTGCCGCCGCGCCCGTGCCATGGCCGCTTTGGCGCGATCTTCCAGCAAAGCGCGGTTAGCCAAACCAGTTAAAGGATCATGCAAGGCCCGATGTTGAATTTCCCGTTCTGTGAGTTTTTTGTCCGTAATATCCCGTGTGGTAACCGCTACACCATCGCCTAATTTAACGATTCGATGGGAAATCCACTGCCCTTTTACCGCGCTATCGTGGACTTCAAATTCCTCGGACAGGGTCTGCCCGGTTTCAAGAACACTCTTATAATGCTCCACGAAACCCTGGGCATAACTGGAGGGAAAGAGTTCGGATATCAGTTTTCCTTTGAATTCTTCCGCCGAATAACGGGTCAGATTTTGTGCATTGGCGTTGGCAAAAGTAAACCGGAAATCCCGGACCGAACCGTCAGAATTCCGCACGCTTTCTAAAATGAAAAAGGCATCAAGCCCGCCATTCACGGCGGCGATAAAACGGGCTTCGTTTTCCTGCGCCATTTTCCGTGAATATACAAGTGCCTGCAGCACCGGTTTAAGATACTGATGCATGACCAATAAACCCAAAAGGGCTAAGCCCGCCACCAACGGCAGCATAATGGCCATTTGTTGCCGAATCGGTGCATAGATTTCTGATAAATTCATTTTCAAAGCCAGGCCCAGGCCGGTATAGCCGATAGGGCCATACGCCGCCAGCACCTTCCGCCCCCAATTGTCACGCGTGATTGCAATTCCTCCACTTCCACCGCGTAAGGCCAGTATTGCTGGAAGCCGCTTGCTTTGTAAACGCTTCGGAATGGTAAAGGGCACGGGTTGATTGCGAACCGGAAAAACATGCAGTACATTATTAACTTTGGCACAGACCACCATAGTACCGGTTTTTCCCCACTTGGCCATGTTATCATAGACATGGTCCAAGACCGACAATGGCTGTTCGGACATTACATATCCGCGGATTTTACCATGCCGTATAACGCCTAAGCGGGTACGAAGAACATATCCATTTGCCCACAGTAATCAGGCAGTGTAAGGACCTGTCAGAGGAACTTGGAGCGCCGGGTGTATGGTAAGCCGTCCCAGAACCGGGTAGTTTTTTGTACCAACGGTATATACCACTGCTGAAAATCCCAGTTGGCGCAATGGCGCCAACGCACTCTGCAGTTGTCGCACCGTCGCCAGATAGGTTGCGCCATTATTCCGCAATTGTAACCGGGTTGTTGCATCCACCAAGTGTGCCAGAACCAACGCATGGGTGATACGATCTCGAATGACTTGGGCAAAAAATTCCTGGCGATCCCGGACCATACGTGTCAGATTACGTTCCACGATTATTTTTATTCGATACTGCATTAACTCGATGCTGACGATTCCCGCCAGCATCATGGCCAAAATCAAAACTCCCACATAAAGGCGATAAATACGCTCCACCTCCACGCCCCCGCTGGAATATGTGTTCCAGGACTGGTTTCGCCACAGTTGCCATAAGCCAATTCCCAGCACTATCAACCCGATGCTGGTATTCAAAGTCAGGTCAACAATATTGGCCCGGTTGTACAGCGTCGCCAGCTTCATCCAATAGCCGATACCACCCAGCAATCCGAGTAAAAATAAACCGAATGTGGAAGCGCGAACCAACGTCGCCAGATACTGGCGTTTTATCCGCCGATATAAAATCAACGCCAGGCCAAAACATAAAAACGCCACTGCGGCATTGGGTGCTATTGGGCCGGAATGCCAATACGTGGCGGCATGATTTTGGGGTAGAGCCGTCATACCCAGTGATAATGAACGTCCAAAAACATTTTCACTTATGGCCCATCCTGCCAGCAATAGAATGGTATACTTCGTTTGGCGTGTAACGGTACATAACCATGGGTTGCATTATAAATAATGCTTG
>JAJZKY010000830.1 GCA_021803885.1 Planctomycetota bacterium | reverse complement strand
CAAGGCCAGCATCCGTGGTAAACGCTTCATCGCCGGCTGGGACAAAAACTATCTCCTACGCCTTATCTCCACCTGATCCGAGTATGCGTTTGCCCTGCTCCATCGCCAACGCATCTGCTTGAACTCTCAGGGCAAAACGTTATATTACTCAATGTGGAGGAGTTTCAGAGCAGCGCGCGTTGTTCGTCTCTCCCGGTTTTTTCCAACAGAAAGGAAATACTCGTGAAAATGCTTCAACGCATCGGCGTGGCTCTCATGATGGCCGGTTCGCTGGCGATGGCCCATCAGGCCGTCGCTCGCTCGCACCGAGCCGCGGACCGCTCCGACCAGGATGCTGCACCCGTCAAGGAGCCCGTGAAGGTATTCATCCTCACGGGCCAGTCCAACATGGTCGGGTTGGGGGCCATCGGCCCCATATCACGCAAAGGTTCACTCATTCGGGCGGTGTACCGGGATCATCTCTATCCGTTTCTGCTCGACTCGTCGCATCACTGGGCGGTGAGCCATCGCATTCGCTTTGTGCAGGTCATCTCCGGCCGAAAAGCGGGTTACACCAAAAAGCAGTGGGATGCTTATTGGCGCTCCCACTCGCTGAATGAAAAACTGCCCAAGGGCATGATGAATACGTGGTACAACCAGTGGATGACGGTTGCGAAACATCGGTTTATCGGCCCGGAATTCGGCATTGCCCACGAGTTAAGCAAGGCGGTTCATGGACCGATTCTGATCCTGAAAAGCTGCAACGGCAACCGGAGTATCGGCTGGGATCTCCTGCCTCCAGGCAGCAAGAATGAATTCTACACCATACATGGGAAGACATGGGAATACGCAGCCTACGGCCAATCAACCCAGATGTGGATCAAGGGAACGCCCAAGGCGGATCGCAAGAAAGTCCCCTGGTATGCGGGCAAGGAATTCGACATGGACACCAAGTTCGTAGAGTATGTTCTTGCAAATCTGCCGAAGTATTATCCCGGCGCCAGGAGTTACAAGATCGCGGGGATCTTCTTCTGGCAGGGGGAAAAAGACCTGGGGAATCCGGGCTACGCCGCCCATTATGAAAAAAATCTTACCGCTTATATTCACGCGCTGCGTAAGACGCTTCACGCCCCCAAGGCACCATTTGTGCTCGGGACGCTCGGCGAAGCGGTCAAGGGCAGGATGAAGGGAACCGAACGCGTCATCCTCAACGCGCAGCTCGCCATGTCCAATCCGGCGGTGAACCCCGACTTCAAGGGGAATGTGGCGACGGTCTACACGCATCCGTACTCACTGGGCGGGTCGGGTAACGGCCACTATAACCACAACAGCCAGACCTACATGAATGTCGGCATGGCAATGGGCAAGGCCATGGTTCAATTGCTCATGAATAAATAATTCATCGACGGTACATTGCCCGGGCGCTCCTCCATGGTGCGCCCGGGCCCTCCGTCGGTCCGACGGCCTCCGATTCCCGCATCAAACCTCTCATCTGACAAAACATTTCGCCATTCATGACAGACGCCAATGCCCGCAGGGTCTGCAGGCGTAGCGCGCCTATATCCGGTGGCGATCATCTTGAGTTTTATTGGATGGAGCCGCGCCCCGCCGTATCATACCTGTCATGGGTGTGAAGTTTTGTGCCGTGCGTACAGAGGTGACCCGTTGATGATTCAAAATGTTCCAGTGCGCAATCAATCAAAGTGTAAATCAGCCGGATTATCTCTCCGTTGGCTCGCGCTGCCGATTCTCATGCTTACGTTGCTTACCACCGGGTGCCGTGCGCTTTACGCGTCCTCATCTGCAGCCATGCGGGATGTCACCGGCGGGAGCCCAATTGTACCGGCCTCTCACCCCACAGAGCCGTATCCGGATGGGCGCCCCACCGCAAAATATCGTCTCTACGCCAAAGATGCCGGAATTGTTTATCGCTACGGTTCCGGCCCAAACCGCTGCGATTATCTGGGGGCGAGGGATGTGTGGCTGTGGCGTTTCAAGAATACTTATTACATGAATTACGATGGTGCGGGTCCCAACGGATGGCTGGCGTGCCTGGCCACCAGCAAAAACCTGCTTCATTGGAAGCCGCACGGTCCCGTCCTCTCGTTTGGGCCTCCCGGCTCGGGAGATTCAGCCTCCGCCTCCTACGGCACCACATTCCGCGATGGAAAAAAGTGGTACATGTTCTATCTCGGCACGCCGCATACCACTCCCGCTCCGGATTTCATCCCGGCATTTCCATACCAGACGTTCACCGCATGGAGTCGATCTCCCGCGGGTCCCTGGATCAAACTCAAAAACGTAATCCCTTTCAAGCCCACCCCGCATACCTATTATTCCGCAACGGCGAGTCCCGGGCAGATTATCCCCTGCCACGGTCAATACCTGATGTTTTTCAGTGCCTCCACGGGAACCCCGATCTATCGCACCATCGGCATAGCCCGCACGCGAAACCTGGCCGGCACCTGGACCATCGATCCCAGACCCATTCTTCCACCGCGCGAGCAGATTGAAAACACCTCGCTGTACTACCAACCGTCCAACAAAACCTGGTTTTTATTTACCGACCATATCAGCCTGCGGCGGGGATTGGAATATACCGGCGCCATCTGGGTTTATTGGAGCCACCATCTTACCCATTGGAATCCTGCCCATAAGGCCATCGTGCTCGACCATCATAATTGCAGGTGGTCTCCCTACATCATCGGCTTACCTTCCGTACTGAAGGTGGGCGATCGACTCGCCGTGATGTACGACGGCCAGGCGGATCGGAAGTTCCCCACCCTGTACGCCAGCAACATGAAGCGCGACATTGGATTGGCGTGGTTGAAGCATCCACTGCTACTTCCT
>JAJZKY010000829.1 GCA_021803885.1 Planctomycetota bacterium | reverse complement strand
ACGTTGCACCGCCTCCAACGCTAACCCAAGGTGAGAGTTGCGGGATTGTTTAACCGGGCGTCTCAGGCGGGAGTTGCAGGTGCCGATGCATCGGCGAACGAAATTTTATGCACTTGGCGGGTCAGCTCAGCAGGGTCGTCAACTTATTCCCACCGGGAAATCTGTCCGAACGACCCGAGCCACCGCTGCGATTCACCGGCTGATCTACAAAATGCTGGAGTTGACTACCGATCTCACTGTTAATCCATTAGTCATTGCCGCGTACCATTCGGCACGGGACTTCTGCGGCCTGTCGGCGACAGATTCCCCTACCGCGTTGCGGTTTGCAGCCAAATCAGAAGCAGAATTCGGGAGTGGTCCGCTGACATCGCTGATGAGGTGCCCGGTAACCAAAATATGTGAGGCAATACGAGGGGGTAGGGAGATATAATGAACGCCGGAGAGATGTGTTTGAAGAGGCGTTGTTCGAGTGCGGCGCCGCTATAATAATTTTGATGGCGAACAGGAAAAAAATTCCGGTAGAAATGGGGAATTACGCAGATGAGTGGTGTGTTATGAGCAAGAGGGCGATGATAGAGAGGCTTCTTGTGCGCATTTTTGATGTGCAAGTAATTTCCGCAAGAGAACTGCCGTTAGCATTCGAGAGGGATCATTTGCGGAGGCTTTTTTTAAAGTTTGAGATTAACGCGGTATTCGATGTCGGGGCAAACGGCGGACAATATGCGCAGATGTTGAGAGAAAAAGTCGGGTACAAGGGAATTATCATTTCTTACGAACCGAATCCGAAATGCGCGGAGATCCTTAGAGAATTAGCGAAAAGTGATCCGCGGTGGTTTGTGGAAGAGGCGGCTATTGATTCCGCTGTCGGAACGCGGGAATTCAATGTCTACCACTCTGATGAGTTTAGTTCATTTCATCGTCCATCGAGTGTCGGAAATGAGAGGTTTCAGCAACACATGGCGCTAGAGGCGAATGTGCAAGTGCGTACTACGACATTGACTGCAGAGCTTGAGAGATATGGCGGGGCTGGGAATAATTTTAGGCCATTTCTGAAGATGGATACTCAAGGGCACGATTTGGTTATTGCGAAGAGTTCCGGGAGTTGCTTAAATAAATTTGTGGCACTTCAAAGCGAACTGGCGTTGACAGAGCTTTATGAAGACGCGGGCAATTATCATGAGGCGATTGAGTATTATCGTAAGATGGGGTTTTCGCTGAGCGCATTTGTTCCAAATAACCTTGGGCATTTCCCTAGGTTATACGAGATGGATTGCATTATGTTTAATGAGAGATATTTTATTCGGTGAGGATGTTTGGTCCGTGCCTTGGCGAAGGCTGTGCGGTCTGAGGTTGTTGTATGCGCAGATTGAAGTAAGTGCAGTGACTGAGTTGAATGGCTGTTGTCAATTGTGGAAGGAGAGCATCAATGAGTAATATCGAGTCACTACTGTCCAAACGTTATTCGAATAAAAACAGTTGGTTGGCATCATCGGGCTGTTTAGGCCGTTTCACAGGGAGCGTAAGCAGTTGATCGAGCGGAGTTTTCTCAAACGGGGTTAAGCTCAGAATCGAGAGTGTCCAAGATTTTGTGTGCGATGCATGGCATGAGTACCTGGAGGACCTATGCCACGCTGCCTGTCATACCCGCTGAGCTGATCGATCAGATCGTCAAGGGGCCGATAAGTGCCGATGCAGTTACTGATCCGTGCATCAAATAGTGCTTAATGTGCTATAATCTCTGGCATGAAGAACAGGCCAGATGCTCGGAAGTTGGACATCGCGACGCAGACGCATTTGCGGCGCACGGTGGTACAGGCGGTGCGCGGGGGCATGAGTCAGACGGAGGCGTCGAAGGTGTACGGCGCGAGTCTGCGAGCGGTGAGCAAGTGGATGGCGCTGGACCGAACCGGTGGCCTGCGGGCGCTGAAGCAGAAGGTGCGCGGACGACGGGCCGGCGAAGGGCGCCTGCAGCCGGCGCAATCGGCGCGTATCCGACAATTGATCATCGACTCGCTGCCGGACCAGTTGAAGCTGCCGTTCTATCTGTGGACGCGGGCGGCAGTGGTGAGCCTGATCGAGCGCGAGTACGGAATTTCGGTGTCGCTGACCACGGTCGGTCGCTACCTGGCTGGCTGGGGCATGAGCCCGCAGAAGCCGGTGCGCCGGGCCTATGAGCGTAACGATGCGGCAATTGCGCGCTGGTTGCGCACGGAGTATCCGGCGATTGCTCGGGACGCCAAGCGGGAGAAAGCCGTGATTTACTGGGGCGATGAGATGGGCTTGCGCAGCGACCACGTCGCCGGTACGAGCTATGCCCCGATGGGCCAGACGCCGATCATCCGGGCCACCGGGCAGCGCTTTGGCTGCAACATGATCTCGGCGATCACGAACCGTGGGCATCTTGCGTTCATGGTGTTCCACGGCAGGTTCGATGGCCGGCTGTTCGTGCAGTTCATGCGTCGCCTGCTCCAGCAGGCGACAGGGAAGCTGTATCTGATCGTGGATGGCCACCCGGTGCATCGCTCGGTCGTGGCCCGCGACTTCGTTGCCGCCAACGAGGCCAGACTGCGCCTGATCCGGCTGCCGGGTTACTGCCCGGAGCTCAACCCCGATGAACTCCTCAACCAAGACGTCAAAACCAATGGCCTCGGCAAGAGTCGCCCGGCCAATCGCGCTGAACTGATGGCCGGGGTCCGCAGCCATCTGCGCCGCCGACAGAAGCAGCCGCAAGTCATCCGGAACCTGTTCCAGGAAAAACATGTCCGCTACGCTGCTTGAAGAATCACGCACTGTTTACCGGCCTGCTCAGTAATGCAGCGTCCAAGGCGTTTAA
>JAJZKY010000828.1 GCA_021803885.1 Planctomycetota bacterium | reverse complement strand
TGCTGCCGGTCACCGTGAGCGCTCCACCGCTGACGTTGCCGATCGCTCCGCCATCTGCGGCGGAGTTTGCCGAGAAGGTGCTGTCCAGCACGGCCAGTTTGCCCGCGTTGTTGATGCCGCCGCCACTTATGGCGGAGTTTGCCGAGAAGGTGCTGTCCAGCACAGTCAGCGTACCCGCGTTGTTGATGCCGCCGCCGTAGATGGTCGTGTTTCCGTTGGCGATGGTCAGCCCATCAAGAAAGGCAGTCGCGCCAGAGTTGACGGTAAACACGCTGAAGTTACTACTCGATCCGCCGCCGTTGACAGTGAGCTGGTTGGCGCCGGGCCCAATGATGTTGATGCCGGATGTGCCGGTCAGCGAGAGGGTACCACTGGTCAGGTTGATGGCCTGACCGTTGAGGCTGGAGGCGAAGCTGATGTCGCCGTAGCCCGCGGTGTTGGCGTTGATGACAGCGGCGCGCAGCGACCCGGCGCCGCTGTCGTTGATGTTGGTTACCTGCTGGTAGGCAGACTGCACCGCGCCGGCATCCACGCCGCTGTTGGCGCAGTTGGCCGAGCTGAGCGGGAAGCCGCGCTGATCGGTGGTCAGCGGATTGTTGCCGGCATCGACGGCTTCGGCCGGATCGGCCGCGCAGATGGCCGCGCTGCCCGGCTGCGGCAGGTAGGTCTCGGTCTGCCCGCCGTAGTAGCCCAGCGGCAGCGCCAGCGGATTGGAGCTTGCCGATACGGCGTTGGTATTGGAGGTGCAACCGGAGCAGTCCGACTCGCTTCCATTCGCAAGGTTATGCCAGTACACGTTGGAGTCGGCGTTGGTGGTGGCTCCGCCGCTGTTGACGATGCCGCCGCTGTGAGAGGAATTTTCCGCGAAGATGTTGTTGTAGGCATTCAGCGTGCCCATGTTGTAGATGGCGCCAGCGGTTCCCGCGGAGTTGCCGGAAAAGGTGCTGTTGGTCACCGCGACATGCGTCGCGGAGGCAGTCACAATTGCTCCGCCAATGCTGGTTGCTGAATTGCCGGAGAACGTATCGTTGACGATGGTTGCGGAGCCGCCGCCAACCGCAATGGCGCCGGCGGCTCCGCCGGCGCCGATGGTGTTAACGAGGGTGGACGAGTTATCAGTGAAAGTGCTGCCCACGACGGTCAGGGTTGTCCCCTGGAAGTAGATTCCGGCGCCGAATACCGACGAGTTACCGGAGAAATTGCTGTCGGCGACGGTCAGCGAAGCTCCGCCGAGGACGCAGACGCCTCCGCCGTAGTCAAAGCCGGTTCCCCCACAGGTGCCCACCCCATCAGCGATGGTCAGGCCGGAGATGGTCACGGTTCCGGAATTGACCTGGAAATCCATGTACTTGCCCGCGCCGGAGATGGTGAGCAGATTGGCGCCGGGCCCCTGGATGGTCATGTTGGCTGTGATTGCCGGCAGGGTGCTCGCCAGGGTAATGGTGCTGCCATTCAGGGTCGAGGAAAACGTGATGGTGCTGCCCGGGTTTGCGTTGGCCTGGGTGATGGCGTAACGCAAAGTGACCGTCGTGCTCGAGCCTGCCGTGTCGGCGGTGCTGTTGACGGTGTAGGTGGTCGCAGTGGCATGCGCCGCGGCGGCGCCCAGCAGGACGACGGACAGGCAACACACAAAGAGACGGCAGAAGCGGCGTGAACAAGGCAACATGGCAGCACCTCAAGATACAAAATCAGTGCATCGCGTACCGGCTGGATTGCGGATACGTGACTATCGAGCGGCTTTGCGTGGGAGCGTTCCGGCCGGACTGACAAAGGCCCTCGTCACGCGATTGGAAATATGACTGCAGGAGATAAGTGGGAACTGTACATATACGAACAGCCCCGCGTTCCTCATTGGTGCCCCAGGGGAGAAACAGCAATCCGCCGGTCAGGGGAATAACCTGCGGATACTGAACATACGGTGTAATAGAAAGTATCCAATAAATTCCATTCGCGTCAAGCGAAAAAGCGCGATGATCCATGATTTTCCGGGCGTCTTTTGCGGGCGCAGCGGATAGCGGCGTATCCAGAGCCACGCTCGCCTTCAGAAGTGAGCGTGGCATCCTCGCAACCGCCCGCGGTCCTCCTGGCGCGAAAGGCCGGATGAAGGCATTGGACCCGGCGCGCGACTGGAAATCCGGCAAACGGCGTGGGATTCCTGTTCAATATGTCTCCTGTAAGTTATTCATTATGATTTACTTAATAGCGATGAGGCATCGTCTGTATGCCCAGAAACAGAGGCCCTGGCATCCCTGTCTGGCCGAATCAGCGGCTACCCCGCAATAGCCGAACCGGCATTACAATATTGAAACCAATCGGGCTCGGCTGTTGGCGCGGTAGCAATATGGTGGAGTCGGTACGAGCACGAGCGCTTCACCTGCAGGCTTTGGGCCGTCTTGTCTTGCTGCTGGCCATTCCGGTTCTGATCGGGGCCGTGATGTGGATGGTGGCGCTGCAGGCGCAGGAGCGCGTCTCGTGGGTGCGGCACACGTTTCTGGCCGAGCTCTCGCTGCAGCGTCTGCTTGCGGAGGTGCGGACTGCGGAAGCGAGCCAGCGAGGCTTTTTCCTTACCGGAAGACCGGAGTTCCGCGCATCGTATCGGGCGGCGCAATCGGCTGTCGAGGACGAGATCGCACAGCTTGCGCAGCTGACCGCCGACAATCAACAGCAACAGGCGAGGTTGTCGCGGCTGCGGCCGCTGGTGGAGCGCCGTCTTCGCGGCCTTGCCGAGGCGCCTGCGCCGAATCGCGCTGCCGGCTCGAATGCACCGGAGGCCCCGCCTCTTGCAGGCGCCGAAAAGAGAACAGACGGCTCCATTCAGGCGCTGGCCAACGAA
>JAJZKY010000827.1 GCA_021803885.1 Planctomycetota bacterium | reverse complement strand
CCATTATCTGCATAGCATCTCTCCGCTGCTGCAATTGACCTTGCCGGTGATAACGGCGTCTGTGATTCCCATTTTGTTATGGCAGTATCGGGATCGCTGGAAGATCGGATGGATGTTCCGGTGGCCTGACCGAAGAGATGTACCGAGTTCATTTCTGGCTCACACGTGCGATGGCAATCAGTCGGCGGGCACTCCGTCTATGTAAGCGTGAGGAACCCACGCGCAGTGCAGAGCGATTTTGATGCCTTGGTTAAGGTGGCGGAGCTTGACCTCTGGAAGGGAGCCGAGCTTGTGGTGGACATCAGGAGAGCGCCTGAGTTGCGAATCACCACCGCTATCTGAACTTGGAAGAGGGTGAATGAGGTGCACGGCCTCGGCACTTTTCGGTAAAGAAGTTCCTCTGGAAGCCTCTCACGTCCTCGTGAGGTAGGGAAGCGAATGTAAAGTCAGTACAGATTTTGCAGTTGTGAAGGAGATTCGGGAGAGATGCTCAGAGTTATGGTAGAGCGACTAAGCCGCGGCCGTGTGTTCCGCCACCGCTTTCCGCAGACTTTTGGCGGCTGTCGCATGTATGTCAGTCCGGAATGTGGCCTTCACTATTGGCTCGGGGTGGGACCCGAAAATCTGCTCAAGAATGCCGCCGAAACGGTTGCGCCAGGTCAGGTCGTTTGGGATGTGGGAGCGAACATGGGGCTGTTTTCATTTGCGGCGGCAGGCTTAGCTGGGCCAAAGGGACGGGTCTACGCCTTTGAGCCTGATGCCAGACTGGTGGGGCTTTTACGGAGGTCAGCCCGGCTCAATCCAGGGGCCGCGGCAGTGGAGGTGATTCCCTGCGCCATTTCCGATGCGATTTCGCTGGCGCGGTTGAACATAGCCCAAAGGAGCCGGGCCGCAAATTTTCTCGACGGATTTGGATCGACCCAAACCGGCGGTGTTCGCGAAACAAATCTCGTCGTCACTGCTTCACTGGATTGGATGGCAACACAGATTCCACCTCCGGACGTGCTGAAGATTGATGTGGAAGGCGCAGAGTTGGGGGTTTTTCGCGGAGCCATGTGTCTGCTTAGATCCAAGCGTCCGATAATCCTCTTTGAAGCCAGTGGAGACAGTGGGACAGAGATTGCCCCTATGCTATTGAATCTGGGCTATAAGCTATACGACAGCGATCTACCAGCCAGCCAACGCCAGCCATTAACTCGGCCTGCCTATAACACACTTGCCGTTCCTGCGTGAATTGAGGTTCGGCGACTCGCCGACGGCCCGCTAGGACGCTTCTACATGGGTTATATCTCCAGCAAACCGCCAACATTCTCTTTGTACAGGACGATCCAGATGTTAGGAGCGTAGCCCGGCCTCTGCATTGCATCCGAAAGGGAGTAATCGCCCCTTAGCTGTTTCCCTTGCCGCAGCGCAATTGGCGGTCAGGGAAGCGGTTGAGAATCCCTCAACGAGGGAGACAATCTTGAGTCGGCTGTTCCAGGACTCTTCTTCCAGCGCGCCGCCAAGCCACCCTTTCGCCACCCTATCCCATGTTTCATATATAGTCCTCGTGGCCAGCCAAGCCTATGAAACCCGGCTTGTTGCAGGATCTTATCAGCTTGGCGAGCCACCCAGGTTATTTACGAAACACGCTCTCGCAACCATGGAGGCTAAATCGTGCAGACAATCAGGCTTCCCGGCGGCGAGATCACATCTCAACTTGCCATGGGCACTTCTGGCATCGGTCTCTCCACGGGGAGGCGCGGCCCGCTCGCGTTGCTGGAGGCAGCATTCGACGTTGGCATCCGCCATTTCGATACGGCGCCGCCCTATGGCATGGGGCAAGCCGAACGATGCCTCGGCGAATTCTTAGCCCACCACAAAAACGAAGTCACCATCACCACCAAGTATGGACTCCAGCCGCCAAAGACAGGGCCGCTGAAGAGAGTCTCCCTTCGCTTCGCCAAACCGCTGCTTGCCGCTGCACCCGGATTCAAAAAGGGGCTTCGGCGAGCAAGCTTCGCTTCCTCCGGAAGGGATGCCGGGCCGGACTTTACGGTCGAAACCGCACAAGCGGCTCTTGAGAAGAGTCTGCGCGAACTGAAGACAGAGCGGATTCAAATCTGGCTTCTCCACGAAGCGACGGCCGCCGGCCTGGGGGACGAGAAGCTTCTGCGGTTCATGGAAGACAGTCAGCGCCAGGGCAAGATCGGAGCCTGTGGAGTGGGCGGTGCTGCGTGGAAGATGCCGGAGATTTATGCCGCCCGGCGCGAGTATTGTCCCGTGATCCAGTGCGAATGGGATGCGCTAGAACCGGAAAATCGATACCCAGGCACATTTCCGATACGCTTCCAGGTCCTCAGGCATTAGCCGACGCGCATCTCAGAACACCTCAAGCTACATCCCTCAGTAGCCAAAAGATGGTCGGATGAAGTGGGCATGGACTTGTCGGCTCCGCACACAATCACTCAATTGACGCTTCGCGCATCCCTCCTGCGCCACGCCGGCGGGATGATCCTTTTTGAATCGCGCCACAAGCTGAATATCGCGAACAACGCGATGATTGCCGGCGATGCATCACTGGATGCGCCTGCACTTCGCTTCCATGACTTGTTGAGGCGTGAGGGTGCCAGTCTGCCGAATCAGTAGCGCCTGGCAAGCTATCAGACTGCGGCGGCCATGACTTCCGCAGATAGGGACGAGACTCCGGTTAGATGGTCAGCCAATCGGGTGGCAAATGCGAGGGCGGTAAACGTAACGTTGGCGCCGCTGCTGGTTCGAAAGATACTCGCCCCTCCGACGTAGAGATGCTCAGTGGAAAAGACGCGCAGAGCCGCATCGACCACTCCATCATTCGCAGA
>JAJZKY010000826.1 GCA_021803885.1 Planctomycetota bacterium | reverse complement strand
GTGGAACGAACCCATTCCTGGCTCAATCGCTATCGCAAACTGCTGGTCAGCTTTGAAAAATCGGAGGCCAGCTACGTCGCCTTGCTTTCCTTGGCCGCGGCCTTGACCTGCTGGAGACAGACCACATCTATTTACGGATAAGTTCTAAGTTCTCCAACTCGGCATCCATCCGCTCCAGCGCGGTCAATCAGCCCGCGAATCTACCGCGCCGGATGCTCCATCGGTATCCGCTGTGCCAAGGTTACATAGCTGTACATCGCCGTCTGCTTCCGATCGTCTCCACGCATATTCATTGGGTGAATCTACCTGCGGAAAGTTCCTGCAACTACCGCAAAACCGAGAGTTTTTCCGCAGCCTGTGTTGCCCACAACTCTTTCGCAACCGTTGCGGCACCATTGGAGTCGTGCCCTGAAACAAGGCCGCCGCCGGATACAGAGGGGAAGATTCCCGTAAGGTGCGTGATACTCTCGGGGCGATGGATACGAGCGATTCCAAACAGACGGCGGAGGGAATTTCGGCTGCTCCGCTGGAGCGGCCATGGCTGTTTGGACTGCTGATTGCTCCCATGGCGGTGCTCTCCAACGGCATCATCGGAGGAGGTCTTTCGTATTTGTTCCGAGGCCAGGGCGTCGGCATGGCGCACGGGGCCGAAATTATCGCGCTGCTGAACCTGCCCCAGACGATCTATTTTTTGTGGAGTCCGATCACGGACTTCTGGATCCGTCGCCGCACCTGGCTGATGGTCGCAGCAACCGCCGCGGCGATCTGCATGTTCGCGGCATTCCAGCGGGATCGCCTGGCGAGTCGCGGCGCTGTGACGCTGATGTTTCTGAGCGCCTGCCTTGGCCAGTTGACTATCGCGGGCTGCGGCGGAATGATGGGCAGCCTGCACAGCGAAACAGGCCGGCGCCGCGCGGGCAGCTTCTATCAAGCGGGATCGCTCGGCTTCGGCGCGGTCGCTCTCTTCGCGCTGGCTTTTTTTTCGGAGAGACTGCACCTGGGGGAGCTGGGCTGGATCGCAGCCGCCATGATTGCCCTGCCCTCGCTGGCAGCGCTGGCAGCGCCGGAACAGCGCGTCGTCCGCGAGCACGGGTTCCAGGAGACGGTTGCCAGAATCGCGCACGAGGCGAAAGCCACATTTCTGCGTTGGGAGGCCATTCCCTACAGTCTGACGTGCCTGCTCCCCATCGGCAGCGGAGCGATGATTCAACTGCTGCCGGGATTGGCGGCGGAGTATCACATCAGCGGCCGCCAGGTGGGCTGGATCAACGGCGTGGGAGGCTCGTTGCTGATGGTCGCGGGTGCGATTGCATTTCCCCTGATTCCGACGCGGGTGCGGGCTCCCGTGGCCTATCTGGCAGTCTGCCTGATGAATGAAGCGACGCTGGCGATCCTGTGGCTGGGGCCGCTGGGGCCGTCCATCTACTTTGCGGGAGCGACGCTGTTTCTGTTTACGATCGGGGCCTGCTATGCAGGATTCACGGCGGTGGTCCTGGAGTTTCTTGGACGGTCCGGGAAGAGCGGGAGCGCGCGCTACTCGATCATCAACTCGCTGGGGAACGTGCCGGTTGCGGCCATGGTGTTCATCGACGGCAAAGGGTACGCGGAGTGGGGTGTTCGCGGGATGCCCGGCATCGACGTGGTGGTTGGGACAGTTACAGGTGCGATGATGCTGACGTACTTTCTGACCCACCGACGCAGGTCAACACCCGAGGTGGAAGTTGCGGAAGTGTCCACTTAGCTGGCGTGAACATTCAAAGTTGCGCGTGATGACTACCGCCGGATCGGCGATCTCGATTGGACGCTTGATGGCTGTGTAGAATGAGATAAAACATGCTCATCTGGAGGTGCTATGACTCGCAAGGTGCGTTCGAACATTCTTGCTCTGCCGTTGGCGTTGGCCGTGATGGTCTGTCTCAGTGTCGGCTGCAACAAGAAGCCGACAGACAGCGAGCTTTCCGCCAAAGTACAGAAGCAAATTGGGGCCGATCCAGCATTGCAAGGGCAGCCGATCTCAGTCGCAGCGAATAACGGTACGGTGACGCTGGCCGGCAGCGTGAACGGACCAGGTTCGCGTGAACTTGCGGGCAATGACGCGTCGAAGGTCGCGGGCGTGAAGACGGTTATTAACAATTTGACCATGGCGTACGGGCCGAACCCTGGGAACGCGCAGATGAACGGTCAGTCGGCGGAGGGTGGCCCTGGTATGCCGCCGCCCCCGCCTCCTCCTTCCATGAACGGCCAGTCGGCGCAGGGTGGCGCTGGTATGCCGCCACCTCCCCCTTCTGGATATCAGGGGGCACCCCCGCCGCAACAGGGCGCTCAGAGCATCGTAGTTCCCGCAGGAACGAGGGTGCGGGTTCGGCTGGGGCAGACCCTTTCCACCAAAGGGAGTCAGGCGGGTGATCCGTTTTATGGAACGTTGGTCAGCCCTGTTCAGGTGAATGGCCGGACCGTTATTCCGGCCGGGGCACAGGCGCGCGGGGTGGTCATCGAGGCAAGGCCACTGGGTCGATTCAAGGGCCAGGCGGTGCTGGCCATCCGGCTGGATGGCCTGAGGGCAGGCGGATATTCCTATATGGTTCGAACCAGTACCGTGGAGCGGGTGGAGCAGGGGAAAGGCAAGCGTTCCCTCTTCATGACCGGTGGTGGCGCGGGTCTTGGGGCACTGATTGGCGGCCTGGCGGGCGGTGGCAAGGGAGCCCTGATTGGCGGGCTGGTGGGTGGCGGCGGTGGCGCAGCTGGCAGCGCATTCACGGGGAACAGAGACCTGGTGCTGCCGGCTGAGAGCGTTGTGACCTTCGACCTGGAGCGCAGCTTGACGGTGAACCAATAACCTCA
>JAJZKY010000043.1 GCA_021803885.1 Planctomycetota bacterium | reverse complement strand
GGCGGCTTCCTCGATGGCGTCGGCGGCAAACGGAGGCGGCACAAAAATCAGGCTGGCGTTCGCGCCGGTGGCCTGGCGCGCCTGGCTCACCAGGTTGAAAACCGGCAGGCCTTCGTGGAGTGTTCCGCCTTTGCCCGGGGTGACGCCGCCCACGATCTGCGTGCCGTAATCGCGGCATTGGCGGGCATGGAAGGCGCCTTCACGGCCGGTGATGCCCTGAACAATGACACGGGTATGTTTGTCAACCAGGATGCTCATAATGTTGTAAGAACTCGTTATTGGCCCGCCGCGGCGACCACTTTTTCCGCCGCGTCGCGCATGCCTTGAGCCACCGTGATGGCGAGCCCGGATTGTTCCAGAATCTGCCGCCCCTGTTCCACATTAGTGCCTTCCATGCGGATGACCAGCGGCAGCTTGAGTTGCACTTCCCGCGCCGCCTCAACCACGCCGGTCGCCAGCGTGTCGCAGCGCAGAATGCCGCCGAAGATATTGATCAGGATGGCGCGCACGCTGGGGTCTTTGAGCAGGATCTGAAAAGCCTGTTTGACCTGCTCTCGGCTGGCGCCGCCGCCGACGTCAAGAAAATTGGCGGGCCGGCCGCCGGCATACTGGATGATATCCATGGTGGCCATGGCCAGGCCGGCGCCGTTGACCATGCAGGCGACGTTGCCTTCGAGCTTGATGTAGTTGAGATTGAAGCGGCTGGCTTCAACCTCAAGCGGCGATTCCTCGTTTTCGTCGCGCAGCGCCTTCAGCTCGGGATGGCGGTAAAGCGCGTTGTCGTCGAGGTTGAGTTTGGCGTCGAGGGCGACCAGCCGGTCATCGGCTGTGAGCACCAGCGGGTTGATCTCCGCCAGCGAGGCATCGAGTCCGCTGAAAGCCCGCGCCAGCGCCTGCATGATGGCGACGGCCTTGCCCAGCGCGGGCACGGGAATGTCCAGCGCGAAGGCGAGGCGGCGGGCGGTATAGGCGGGCAAGCCGCGATCGGGATCGAATGCCTGGCGCAGGATGGCATGGGGATCGCGGGCGGCGACTTCCTCAATCTCCATGCCACCCGCGGCCGAGGCCATGAGCACCGGTTGGGCGGCGGCGCGGTCCACGGCAATGCCCAGATAAAGCTCGCGCGCAATCGGCAGCGTTTCTTCCACCAGCACCGAGCGCACCCGCTGGCCCTGCGGCCCGGTCTGCTTGGTGACCAGCGTCATGCCCAGAATCCGCGCGGCGACGGCGCGCGCATCCTCGGCATTTTCGGCCAGTTTGACTCCGCCGCCCTGGCCACGGCCGCCGGCGTGAATCTGTGCCTTGACCACCACCTTGCCGCCCAGCTTGCGCGCAATCCCGGCGGCCTGCTCGGCCGTAGTTGCCACTTCGCCCCGCGGCACGGCTACGCCGTAGCCGGCGAGCAGCGATTTGCCCTGAAATTCATGAATTTTCATTTATTTTTGAAAAGTTTAATTATATCAGCCCCCGGCGCCGCGATTCGGCATGAAATCGCCCGTTGCGTTCTTTATAATAAAAAGTGGCGTGAAATAGCATAAAGCCGTCTGGATGATCCCGGAGTTTTCCTCATTCATGAGCTTATTTTGGGAACGGGTCGCCTTAAGCCTCTACAGTCTGGGTTTGATTGTTGCGCTCGCACTGCTGTGGCGGCGGCACGCGGAACGCGCCTTTTTGATTTCGCGGCGGCTGATGGCAACGGGCTTTATTTTTCAGTTCGTCAGCGTGGTCGAGATGGGCGTGGCCGCCGGACATTTTCCCATTACCCAATACAGCGAGGCGGCCAACCTGCTGGCGCTGATGCTGACGGGCGCATTTTTGCTGGTGTACCGGGTCTACTCTCCGCGCGGGCTTTCGCTGCTGTTGCTGCCGCTGGTTTTTCTTTTAACCTTTACTTCGATTTATGGACCGGCGGGCGCGGCCCATACCCCGTTGCTGCATGCGGGACCGGGCATTGATAATGTCTGGATCTACTGGCATGTCACCCTCAGTTTTCTTGGCATTGTGGGCCTGACCCTGGCGGTGGCCTGCGCCATGCTTTATCTGTGGGCCGAGCGCAGCCTGAAGCAGCACCCCGCCAATCTGGGCTGGCGTCTGCCTCCGCTGGAAACCCTCGACCGGCTGACCTACCTGTCGCTCTTGAGCGGCTTTCCCCTGCTGACGATCGGACTGTTGATCGGATTTTACCGGGCCGGTTTGCAGTGGGGCCGGGCCGGACTGAGCGACCCCAAAATCGTGCTGGCGCTGATGACCTGGGTGCTCTATTTGATTCTGCTGTTTGGCCGCTGGGCGGCGCACTGGCGCGGCCGACGGGCGGCCTGGTTTACCATTGTCTGTTTTCTCGCCGCTGTGGCGACCTGGGTAGCCAGCAGCTTCAGCCGGCTGCATGATTTCGTGCGATGAATCCCAACCCCGCACCCCTCCGCCCTGATGCCGCGCCGGAGCCGGCGCTGGTGGTTTATGGCCTGAGCCACCATACCGCGGCGGTGGATGTGCGGGAGCGGGCCGCTCCGCTCGACGCCGATCCGGCCCGCGGCACGGCCCGGCTGGCCGAGGCGCCGGGGGTGGAGGGAGCCTTGCTTTTATCCACCTGCAACCGGCTCGAAATCTGGCTGGCCGGCCATCCCGACGCCGGTCAGTTAGCCGCGCTGTTGCCCTGCGCCGCCGGGCATGCGATCGAGATCGCGGCTGAACATTTTTATGAATACCGCGGCCGCGCCGCGGTGCGCCATATCTTTCGCGTCTGCGCCAGCCTGGATTCGCGCTGGGTGGGCGAACCGCAGATCCTGGGCCAGGTCAAACAGGCCTATCAGGCTTCGCATCAGGCCGGACTGATGCACCCCGAACTGGAGTCGGCGCTGCAGCGAGCCTTCAGTGTGGCCAAAAGGCTGCGCAGCGATCCCGAACTGGTCGGCGCTTCCGCATCCCTCGGCCATGCCGCCGTGGATCTGGCCGACGGAATTTTCGGGTCCCTGCGCGACAAAACCGTGCTGCTGCTGGGCGCCGGAAAGATGGGGCAATTGGCGGCGCGGTATCTGCGCCGGCAAGGCGCGCGCCGGCTGCTGATTGCCAACCGCACCCGCGAACGGGCGCAGGCGTTGGCCCGGGAACTGGAAGGCGAAAGCCTGGGCTGGGATGAGATTTCCCACCGGACCGCGGAAGCTGATATCGTGCTGGCCTGCGCCCAGGCGGATGGTTATGTGCTGAACCGGACGGGGATGGCGGCTGTCCTGCATGCGCGCCGGCAGCGTCCGGTGCTATTGCTGGATTTATCCCTGCCCCGCATTCTCGATCCCGCCATCCATTCGCTTGAGAACGCGTTTTTGTATAACGTGGACGATTTGCGGGTCGAGCTCGACCGTCATCGCGAACAGCGCCAGCGCGCCGCCGCGCGGGCCGAAATTCAAACCGAAGAAGAAGTGGATAAATATCTGCGCCGCCTGCAATCGCGCGATCTGACGCCCACCTTACGAGCCTTGCAGGCCAAAGCGGAAGATCTGCGCCGGCGGGAACTGCAGCGGCTGCGCGCCCGCCTGGGTGAGTTGACCCCGGAACAGGAACAGGCGCTGGACGACTTAACCCAGGGTCTGATGCGCAAATGGCTGCATGCGCCACTGGCTGGACTGCGGCAGGCTGCCGCCGATGGGCAGAGTGCCGGATTAATCGAAATGGCGGAGCGGCTATTTGATTTAACGCCGGAAGCCGAGGCCGATGAAGCCATCCACGATGTTGAATCCTGAAGGCATTCAAAACCCGCTCCGCATCGGCGCCCGCGGCTCGAAGCTGGCCTTATGGCAGGCGGGATGGGTACGCGATCAACTGCAAGTGCGCGGCATGGATGCCGAACTGATTCCCATTACCACCAGCGGCGACCGCAGCACATCCCCCTGGCTGGCCAATGCCGGCGGTAAAGGATTATTTACCAAAGAACTGGAAGAAGCGCTGCTCGAGAAGCGCATTGACCTTGCCGTGCACAGCTTGAAAGACGTGCCCGCGCGCCTGCCCGGCGGGTTGGTGCTGGCCGCGACTCTGGAGCGAGCCGATGCCCGCGACGGCTTACTCGCCGCACCCGGAATTACCTCTCTGTGCATGCTTCCCCATGGCGCCCGGGTGGGCACCAGCAGCCCGCGCCGTCATGCGCAATTGCGCAGATCGCGGCCGGACCTGACAGTGCTGCCCTTGCGCGGCAATCTCGATACCCGGATCCGGAAATGGCGGGCGGGCGAATACGATGCGCTGATCGTGGCCATGGCAGGGCTGCAACGGCTCCAGTTCCCCGGCATTCAGCCTTTGCCTCTGGAGCCAGATGTAATGCTGCCCGCCGCCGGCCAGGGAATTGTATGCATCGAATGCCGGGCCGACGATTTGCGATCGCGCGCTCGGCTGGCAGCGCTGCATCATAATGTAACCGGATTGGCCGCGGCCGCGGAACGCCGGCTTTTGCGGCGGCTGGGCGTGGGCTGCCAATCGCCCTTTGCGGCCTATGCCGAGATATTTCAATCCAGGCCGGTAAAAAGCGGCGAAGACTTGCCCTGTCAAATCAATTTACGCGCCTGGCTGGCCCAGGCTAAAGTCACCTTTTTCGCCGATGCCTGTCAAACTATATCTGCAGCCGAGACAGTTAGAATGAATACCACTTGCGCTACGCCGTCGGTTACCGATGAAGACGGCCTGCCGGCAGTTCCCGGGCTGGATGCGGCGCACGCGGCAGCCGATCAGGTGACACAAAAGCTGGTCGCGCAAGGAATAGAACGATATTTATCCCACCCACTGAAATAAAGTGGCCTACCAGGAATTGCGTTTACGCAATTCCGTAATATGCGCGGTATGATGGCGCCCATGCCAGGCATACAGCCCCATTAAATCCAGAATGCGCATGCGGCCATGCTCGGGATGCGTCATGGGGCGTTCGCGATCCGCGGCTGAGAGTGACCGCAGAAGCATGAGCATGCGGGCATGCAGGGCTTCGATCAGGGTCAGCGAGGCGGCAATCGGCGCCTGGCGAGCGTCTTCCAGCTCCGCCCATTTGGCTTCGAGATAAGGCTTGATGGTGGGATTATCTTCGGTCAGTGCCAGGCGAAGACGCATGGCCGCATTGGCATGGCTATCGGCGATATGATGTACGACCTGCCGCACCGTCCAGCCGCCATCGCGATACTGAGTATCCAGCTGGCTGTCATTCAGCCCCGCGACGGCGGAGCGCAGATTGCGGGGCAACTCATCCATGTCATGCAGCCATTCATTGACCTGGGCGGGGCTGGGGTTTTCGACTTTGACCCGGCGGCCTATGGGAAACCGGGGATCACTGGATTCGCTCATAAATTCGCATCTCCAATCGCCACCTGGATTTTACCAAAAGCCGCGGGAGACTGGGACCAGGCAGCCAGAATCTGAGGAGTCTGCTCCATGGTCACGGTGTGGGTTACGATTTCCGGCACACGCCGCGGGTTGGCGCGCAGCCATTGCAGCGCGGCGGCAAAATCCTCCGGCAGCGCATTGCGCGCGCCCAGCCAGTCGAGCTCTTTCTGCACAAAATAGCGGGTTTCGAGCGGTGCCAGTCCCGGCGCATATCCAATGCAAACCACGCGGCCGGCGAAAGCCGCGGTTTCAAGCGCCAGGGCATAAGTATCGGCCCGTCCGGCGGCTTCGATCACTACATCGGGGCCCTCGCCCCGGGTGAGATCGAGCAACTGCTCCCGTGCGGCATCCCCCGCCGGAACGGCGTGGCGCGCGCCCAGTTGTTGACAGCGGCGCAGTTTTTCCTGATCCACATCTACCGCCAGCACCTCGGCGCCGCGGGCCAGCGCGGCGGCAATAGCGCCCAGGCCCACTCCGCCGCAACCCAGGATTGCGACCCGTTCGCCAGCCACGATCCGGCCGCGGCTGACGGCGTGAAAACCGATTGAAAACGGTTCCACCAGGGCCAGCGTGGCGGCATCAAGACCGTCACCCGCGAGCAGTTTGTGCGCGGGAGCTAAAAGGCACTCAACCAAACCGCCATCCCGCTGCACGCCATAGGTTTGGTTGTCACGGCAGGCATTGGGACGCTGGGCGCGGCAGGCCGTGCAGTGACCGCAGTTGGCCTGGGGCATGACCGCGACCGGCTGACCCGTATGCCATTCCGGCCCCACCGTTTCACTCAGCGCTTCGATCGTGGCCGCGATCTCATGGCCGGGAATGCGGGGATAGGCGAAAAGCGGGTTTTTGCCGCGATAACTGGAAAGATCGGTGCCGCAAAGCCCCACTCGCTGAATGCGCAATAAGACCTGGCCGTCCCGCGGAGCAGGTGGCTCCGCCATATGGATTGTTTTTAATTGACCCGGAGCCTGAAGCTGGAGCGCGCGCATGAATCAGTGTACCGAGGCTGGATGCTGGAATGGCGAAGTAAAAAAAGTGGCCCCGCCATGTCCCGAACTGGTGGATGTGGCGTGGCCGCTTTTTTGCTTTTCTGCTTTACTCTAGCGCAGGGATTGAATGGCTTTCAGGACGGCCTCGAAATTGGGCTGCTCGGCGACTTCGGGCACGTATTCGGCATAACGGATGATTCCCTGCCCGTCCACGACGAAGACAGCGCGTGATTCAAGGCGTAGTTCCTTGATCAGCGTGCCCATGGCCTGGCCGAAGCTGGCGTCGCGGTGATCGGAGAGAGTCTGCACGTGACTGGCGCCCGCGGCGCCGCACCAGCGCTTTTGGGCAAAAGGCAGGTCCATGCTGACGACGTATATGCTTACTCCGCCCAGATTGCCGGCTTCCTGGTTGAAACGCCGGGTTTCGGTGTCGCAGACCGGGGTGTCGAGCGAGGGTACGGCGGCAAAGACCCGTACGCCTTTGGTTTCGGAACTTTTGACCGGCTTGAGCTCGTTGCTGAGCAGGGAAAATTCCGGCAGCTTGTCGCCGGGCTTGAGCTGAGGGCCGACGAGGGTGAAGGGATTTCCTCTGAGGGTAACCGCGTTCGTTCTTTCCATGAAATCAATCCTTTTTCTCTGAAGATCAAAATCTTATTGTGCTTTGGGCAGGGCTTCATCGCCGCTGGGGCCATAGATCGAAGGCACCCGGGCGCCCAGGGGACGCAGGTACACGCTCAATTGTCCGCGATGATGCACGGCATGGTTATGGGCGAAAAGCAGAAATTCCACCGCCGGCATACGTAAGATGCCGCGCAAGTCCAATTCCGTCAGTAATTGATTTGCCGTCATGGCGCGGATTTTTTCCAGCGTGGGAGGGGTGCGCTCGGCAAACCAGGCGGTCACCATGGGCAGGGTCTCGGGCGGTTTGCCGGGCCGGCGCTCGGGATCGAATTTGAGTTCGGCAATGCTGTTGAGAAACCAGATCTGGCTGGAAACCAGATGCCAGGCCAGATCCTCCGCCGAACGGGATTTGGCGTCCAGGCGAAAATCATGGCCATGGGCCGGCAGGGCCGCCACCACGCGCTGCGTGGTGAACATTTCGCGCTCGAGCATGTCGCACATCAGATCGCGGAATTCGAGAGCGGCGGTGGGGGTCATATCAGTCATCCTTGAACCAGGCTTAGACGCCAATGACAGTCGTCAACTCCTTGACCGCGGCGGCTGATTTTTCCAGTTGCGCCCGCTCTTCGGGCGAAAGCCGGATTTCGATCACATCTTCAATGCCGCGGGCGCCGAGCTTGCAAGGCACGCCAATGAAGAGTCCGTGAATGCCATATTCGCCTTCCAGATAGGCGGCGCAGGGAAGAATTTTCTTTTTGTCCTTGAGAATGGCTTCGGCCATTTCAGTGACGGCCGCGGCGGGGGCATAGTAGGCGCTGCCGGCCTTTAATAGCTGCACAATCTCGGCCCCGCCATCGCGCGTGCGCCGGACCAGTTTTTCGATGGCTTCGGGCGACAGCAACTCAGTAATCGGAATGCCGGCCACGGTGGTGAAACGCGGCAGAGGCACCATGGTGTCGCCATGACCGCCAAGCACGAAGGCGTTGATGTTTTCGACTGAAACCCCAAGCTCAAGCGCGATGAACGAGGCAAAGCGGGCCGAATCGAGCACTCCGGCCATGCCGATCACGCGGTTGCGGGAAAAACCGCTCAACCGGTATGCGGCCTGGGCCATGGCGTCGAGCGGGTTGGTGACCAGAATCAGAATGCAGTCGGGCGAGAGCGCCACCACTTTTTCGATGGTGGCCTGGATGACTTCATAGTTTTTGCGCAGCAAATCGTCGCGCGTCATGCCTGGCTTGCGGGGAAAGCCGGCGGTGACGATGACGATATCGGAGCCGGCCGTCGCGGCATAGTCGTTGGCGCCGGTGACGCGGGCGTCTTTTTTGATGACCGGCGTGGCCTCGTACAAATCCAGCGCTTTACCCTGGGGAATGCCTTCCATGATGTCCACCAGCACCACATCTGCCAGCTCGCGGGAGACAATCCAGTGGGCAGTGGTGGCGCCGACATTGCCGGCGCCGACTACGGTGATTTTGGGGCGCATCTTGATGGTCTCCTTGCCCGGCGCGCGGCCGGTGGGTTATTGCTGTAAATTTTCGATGATGGCGTTGGCGAACTCGCTGGTTTTCAGCTTGGTTGCGCCGGGCAGCAGGCGTTCGAGATCGTAGGTGACGCGCTTTTGCTGGATGGTGCGGGCGAGGCCGTTTTCGATCAGACTGGCGGCTTCGTTCCAGCCCAGCGCCTGGAACATCATCACCCCGCTCAGGAGCACCGATCCGGGATTGATCACGTCCTGGTCGGCATACTTGGGCGCAGTGCCGTGAGTGGCCTCGAAAAAGGCGTATTCGTCGCTCAGATTCGCCCCCGGCGCCATGCCCAGGCCGCCTACCTGGGCGGCGCAGGCGTCGGAAAGATAGTCGCCGTTCAGATTGGGCGTGCAGACCACCTGGTACTCGCGCGCCCGGGTAAGCACCTGCTGGAACATGGAATCGGCGATGCGATCATTGACCAGGATTTTTCCAGCCGGCAGCTTGCCATTGTAGGGCGGCTTATAAAGATCATCTTCGGTGATGCAGCGGTCGCCAAACTCCTGCTTCGCCACTTGATAGCCCCAGTCGCGGAAGGCGCCTTCAGTGAACTTCTGAATATTGCCCTTATGCACCAGCGTGACCACGGTTTTGCCGTGCTCAATGGCATAGCGAATGCCCTTGCGCACCAGGCGCTGCGAGCCGAAAACCGACATGGGCTTGATGCCCACGCCGGAGTCGGAGCGCACGGTTTTGCCCAATTCGTTTTTGAGAAAGCCGATCAGCTTGGCCGCCTCGGGAGTGCCCTGCTGGAACTCGATGCCGGCGTAAACGTCCTCGGTATTTTCGCGGAAGATGATCAAATCCATGTTCTCCGGCTTCGTAACCGGCGAGGGCACGCCTGAATAGTACTTGACCGGGCGCACACAGGCATAGAGATCAAGAATCTGGCGCAGGGCCACGTTCAGGCTGCGAATGCCGCCGCCGACGGGGGTGGTCAGCGGACCCTTGATGGCAACACGGAAGGCCTTGACCGCGGCCACCGTGTCATCAGGCAGCCATTGGGAGAATTTCTGGAAGGCTTTTTCGCCGGCAAAGATTTCGAACCACTCTACCTGGCGCTTACCGCCGTAGGCGCAGTGGACGGCGGCGTCAAAGACGCGGCGGCTGGCCTTCCAGATATCGCGGCCCGTGCCGTCGCCCTCGATAAAGGGGATGATGGGCCGGTCGGGGACCTGAAAGGTTCCGTTTTTTATCGTGATGGCCTGGCCCGAGGCAGGCACTGAGAGTCCGTTGTAGGTATTGGGCAAAGCAGAGGTTCCGTTTCAGAAGTGGAATGAATGTACAAAATATAAAATTAACATTCAGGCCAGTGTCAGGGCAAATCATTCGAAACGACTGCATGTAAAATTCAGCGGCTGCTTCGCTGCTCCAGATGGCTCAGCCGTTGGCGATCAATAACGGTAGTGTGGTTTTAGTGGAGCCATGCAACGGTTTATTTGTCTTCGGCTGTCACGCAGCCGGTTAAAAGAGCCGTCAACTCATGCCGGAAGCAGGCTGGAAAAGCCGCACCACGCCTAAACCCAGCAAAATACCGCCAACAATATAATTCAATGATGGATCATGTCCGGAACCGAAAAGGCCCCATAAAATGAATCCGCAACCCGCCGCCATGAACAAATAAGCCCGGAGAGGCAGCGGCTTGCCGGCGGCCGGAGGCGAGGTGGAATTGGGCTCCGTCATCTATATGATTATAGCAGCCGATTTCATGACGCACAGAAGCAATGGATCACCATGAAGACCCCAAAGCACGCATTCAGCACATTGGCCATTCATGCCGGACAACCGGCCGATGCCACGACAGGAGCGGTCAATTTTCCGCTGTATCTTTCCTCCACCTACGCCCAGAGCGGATTCGGCGAGCACAAGGGCTATACCTATTCGCGCGTTGCCAACCCCACCCGGCATGCCCTCGAAAGCTGCCTGACCGCGCTCGAAGGCGGCGCGGCGGCGCATGCTTTTGCTTCCGGCATGGCGGCGATCCAGGCGGTGCTGCTGCGGCTCAAAACCGGCGACCATATCGTCTGCGCCCGCAACGTTTATGGCGGCACAGCGCGGCTGCTGGAGGGCGTGATGAGCCGCTTCGGCCTTACCCACACCTATGCCGACACCACGGATGTGCGCGCCATTGAGCGTGCCTGGCAACCCAACACCCGCTATCTTTGGGTGGAAACGCCCAGCAATCCCTGCCTGGAAATCACCGATATAAAAGCCATGGCCGCACTGGCTCATACTCGCGGCGCGCGGCTGGTGGCCGACAACACGTTTATGACCCCGTATGGCCAGCGGCCGCTCGAATGGGGCGCGGATCTGGTGGTTCACTCGACCACCAAATATCTCAATGGCCACAGTGACGGACTGGGCGGCGCGGTCATTGCGGCGAACTCCGAACTGGGAGATGAAATCGGCGCGGTGCTGAAATCCGCGGGTGGTATTCTCAGCCCGTTTGAATGCTTTCTGGTACAGCGCGGCATCAAGACCCTGGCCGTGCGCATGGAACAACATTCGGCGAATGCGCTCGAACTGGCACAATGGCTGGCCACCCATCCGCGAGTGAAAAGGGTTTATTACCCCGGGCTGGCCAGCCATCCCCGGCGAAAGCTGGCTCAGCGCCAGATGCGCATTTTTGGCGGCATGCTGGCGATTGAAACCGAATCGCCGCGGCATGCGCGCGCGATGGTGAAACGGCTGCGGCTGTGCACCTTCGGCGAAAGTCTGGGCGGGGTTGAGACTCTGGTTTCTCACCCTGCCACAATGAGCCACTTTGGCTTGAGTCAGTCAAGAAAGCAGGAAGCCGGGGTTACGGATAGTTTGCTGCGCATTTCAGTTGGTCTGGAAGATGCCGCCGATATCAAGGCTGATTTGGAACAGGCATTGAGGTGAGTTAAAAAACAGTGACCCAACGAACGGCGGTGCATCCGCTTTTACATTCAGTCGAGACAATTTCGACCTCAGCTAATATCCTGACAAAAAAATGTACACATAAGCACACAAATTTATTCACTCGCACAGGGAACTTTTTTGCCACTAGCCGAATCTAAAGTACAAGGTTGGTTCTATGTTTCCCATGCCCCGGACAGGGATCAAACGATGGGTGTTTTTGTTAGCGGGCCTGTGCTTATGCCAGGTTTCAGCCCATGCTTCGCTCGGGGGCGCGGCCGCTTCGGTGCGCCTGGATCAGCAGCAATTGCATGGACGACTGGTAATGCAAACCGTTCAAGGGATTCAGATTGCCCGATTGACAACCCCTGCGGGAGTTGAAATCAAGGAATACATCGCCGCCGGCAAGGTTTTTGGGCTGGCCTGGCGCGGCCCCTGGCTGCCCAACCTGCGTCAGCTTTTAGGTCCGTATTTTTCCCTCTGGCAGGCGCAGGCCAAAAAATTGCCGCCCCGGCGCGGGCCATTTCTCGTCGAAACCCATGGCCTGACCATTTCCATTGCCGGCCGACCGAGGTCATTTACCGGTATGGCCTATCTGCGATCGGATTTTCCCCGTAATTTTCAGGCCCGGCAGCTCGGGTTCCACTCCCCGGCTGGAATGGCGCGATAAGTCATGTTTTCATCCAGATTCAAGCCCAAATATGGGCCATGGTTCGGACTCAGTCTTTTGCTCTGCACAGGGCTGTTCTCGCTGGGCTGTGGCTATAGCTCCAGCGGCGGCACATCCAATTTATTGCCTCCGATAGTCAACAATACCCTGCCCATTACGGTCAACGCCGGACCAGCCGGCAACTATGCCGATGGCGCCTTCACCTCAGTGAAGATTTGCCTGCCCAATAGCACTACCTGCCAGACCATCAATGGCATTCTCGTTGATACGGGCTCGGTCGGACTTCGGCTTCTGGCCTCGGCGGTGACAGTCAATCTTACGGATCAAACCAGCGGCACGTCCACGGTTGGCGAATGTCTGCCATTCTCGGGCTTTTATACCTGGGGCCCGGTGGCCAATGCGGATGTGAAGCTGGCCGGTGAAACCGCGTCCAATATTCCCATCCAGTTAATTAATGCCTCGGGTTTTGCCGCCGCGCCCAGCGCCTGCACCAGCCAGGGGCTGAGCGCCGTCAACACCGTGAACGATCTCGGCGCCAACGGCATTCTGGGAGTGGGCATTTACAATCACGACTGCGGCACGGGCTGCACGGCCACCGCCAATAATCCCAATCTGTATTATTCCTGCACAAGTTCAAGCTGCACCGCCATGAACCAGCCGCTTGCGAATCAGGTGCAGAACCCGGTTTCGCTCTTCGCCCATGATAATAACGGTGTGATCATTTCCCTGCCTTCCATCAGCGCCAACGGCGCGCCAACGGTCAACGGGTCGTTAATCTTCGGCATTGGCACCCAGGCCGATAACGGGCTGGGCTCGGCCACAATTTTTGCCACCGATACTTCGGGCAACATCAGCGCCAGTTATCAGGGCACAAAATATTCCAACAGCTACATTGACAGCGGCTCGAATGGTTATTTCTTCCTTGACTCATCCACCACAGGCCTGCCCGCCTGCTCCCTCAACACAGGATTTTACTGCCCCACCAATCCAACCACGTTTTCTGTAACCCTCACCGGATCGAATACTTCCAGCGGCAATTTAAGCTTCAGTATTGGCAATGCCGATGCCCTGTTTGGCTCAAGCGACACCGCTTATGACGACCTGGGCGGCCCTAACCCCAATAGTTTTGACTTCGGGCTGGCCTTTTTCTTCGGCCGCAAGGTCTATACCGCAATTAACGGCGCCTCCACGCCCGGAGGAACTGGCCCTTACTGGGCATATTGAAGAAATATTAAATAAAGATAA
>JAJZKY010000825.1 GCA_021803885.1 Planctomycetota bacterium | reverse complement strand
GGTGTTGTACTCGTTGTTTTCGTCCACGAATGACTTCAGCGCTTTTTTGTTGGGACCCGCCATCATGCGGCGGATCATGGCTTCGATGGTCGTGGGACCGGGTTTGGCGCCGCCGATTGCCTTCAGGCTGGCATCCAGCTTTTTCGCCTGTGCGGCCACGTCGGGCGGGAGCTTCTGCTTCATCAGCTTCTCGACCTGATGCCGGACAGCTGCCACTTCCGCGTGTGCTTTCCAGGTCTGCTCCATGCCGTGGTAAGAGAGCATGGTGAGCCTGTTCTGGCGGCGCAGCTTTGCCATCAGAGTGGGGCTCTGGCCGACGCGCGGATCGTTGACCACCGTGACATGGCGGGTGTACACCTTGCCGTCCACGGTGAGCTTCAGCGTGTAGACCCCGGGGATGACCTGTGGCCCATGCGGCCCGCGCGCGGTTTCGCCCGCCACGGTATTCATCTGGTTTTCCATATCGTGGCTGAACGCTGGCGGATTGTTGTAGAGCAGGTTCCAGTGAACGCGGTTGAGGCCCACATGTGTGCTGAGCGCGCGCGACTGGGGACTGGCCAGCCAGTACCGCGGGAACCACTGGCCTTCAAAGGGCGGCGGCAGTTGGCTGGTCATGGTGCGGACCAGATTGCCTTTCGCATCGAAGACCTGGATCTGGATAGGCCCGGCTGGTTTCTGGCTGAGGTAGTAATCCAGAATCGCTCCGTACGGCGGGTTCTTTGCGTGGGGCACTTCGACGGAGAAGGGCTGATCCCAGTTGCTGTTCTTGCGGGAACGAATCGCGTCCTCCGGTTTGAAGAAGTAAGTGGAGGAGGAGGCGATTCTGCCGGCATGGGCGGCGAGCTGGCGCAGCGGCGTGATGTCGTCGAGAACCCAGAAGCCGCGGCCGTAGGTGCAGATCACCAGATCGTTCTGGTGGTGAGCGGTGTGAATGGTGAGATCGCGGACCGAGGTGCTGGGCAGGTTCTGCCGCAGCGACTGCCAGTGATCTCCGTTGTCGAAGCTGACGTAGACGGTCGTCTCCGTGCCGGCAAACAGCAGGCCGGGCTGCTTCGGATCGACGCGCATGCTGTTGACCCAGCTTCCGGTGCGCTGATCGCTGGGAAGGCCGTTGACGATTTTTGTCCAGGTTTTACCGCCATCCACCGTGCGCCAGATGAGCGGCACGTCGGGGTCCTCCGTTTTGGGCACCTTCTGGAACATTCCGCCACTGATGCGGCCGACGACGAAGGCGGTGCCGATGTTATCGCCCGCGTCGATGGTGCTGAAGCTGGTATGCGGCGGGACGTCGGGGAGGTTGGTGACGTTGGTCCACACTGCGCCGTGGTCCATGGTTTTGTAGATCTGCCCGTTGGTGCTGACGGTCCAGATCACCCCCGGCTGAACCCTGGAGATGGAGAAATCCGCAATGGCGGGTGGATGCTTCGGGAGATGCATCGGCTTCTTCGCTTTGGCTGCCTTCCCGGATGGGGCGCCGGCCTTGGCCGCCTTCACCGCGGCCTTGCCGGCAGGCAGGGACGCCGGCTTAGGGGCGGCGGGCTTCGTCTTCGGCTTCGGCGGCGTCGCGCCGCAGGCCACCTGAGGCTTGCCCTTCGGCGTGGTCAGGTCAGGGCTGACCACCGACCAGGAATGCGCGCCATTGTGCGAGACCAGCAGGCACTGATAGCCGGCGTAGAGGGCACTGGGGTCGAAGGTGACGTCGAACTTTCGCGGCACTTCACGCGCGCCATGATACTTTTGCGCATTCACGCCGAAATCGGGAGCGACGTTTTCCCACTGTCCCGTTGCCATGTTGACTTTAACCATGCCGCTGCCGCCGCCGCCCGGTCCGTAGCCGACAGCGTAAAGAATGTTAGGGTGCAGCGGATCGGGCGTGATGTAGCCAAATTCCGAAGAAGGCACAGGGCTCCAGTCGGTAATGTCCACCTGGCCCCACTGGCCGCGACTGCTGATCATCACGGCGCCGGTGTCCTGCTGCGCTCCGATGATGTGATAGGGATAGTCGTTGTCGGTGGCGACGTGGTAAATCTGCGCGATCGGCTGGGTGTACCAGAGGCTCCAGGTTTTGCCGTTGTCGAGCGTTACGCTCGCTCCCTGGTCGGCGCCAATGATCATGCGCTTGCCATTGGTCGGGTCGATCCACATCTTGTGGTAGTCCTCGCCGCCCGGCGCGCCCTTGAAGGCGTGGAAGGTAACGCCGCCGTCGGTCGAGCGGTACAGGGCGGTGCTGGCCGTGTACAGGATGTTCGGGTTCTGCGAGTCGACCCAGACGCCGGAGCTATAGGAGCCCTGCCCGTTCTCGATGCGCGTGTCTTTGCCGGCCATGTGCTTCCAGGTCTTGCCGCCGTCGTCCGAGCGGAAGAGTCCTGAGCCATGTTCGATGTTGTTGCCGATGATGTACATGCGCTTGCCGTGCGTGTGCATGGCGATGGCCACGGCGACGCGGCCCGGGAAGGGCGGAATCTTGAGCTGAGTCCACGTCTTTCCTTCGTTGGTGGACTTGAAGAGTTCCGGCTTCAGCTTTTTCGTCTTGCCAACGGCCATGCCGAAGCCGAATCCGCCGTTGCCCTGGGTGGCGGCCAGCATCACGCTGGGATCGTCGTAGGCGTATTCCAGATCGCGCGTTCCCTTGTAGCCGGCGGGCTTCAGCACGTTGGTCCAGGTCTTTCCGCCATCCGTGGAGCGGTACACGCCGCCCCCGTGGCGGCGATTGTCGCCGAGCGTCGAGACAAGGACGAGGTTCGGATTGTGGGGATCGACCAGAATCCTGTCGACTTTGACCGTGTCTTCCAGGCCGATGTGCTTCCAGGTCTTGCCCGCATCGGTCGACTTCCACATGCCGTTGCCG
>JAJZKY010000824.1 GCA_021803885.1 Planctomycetota bacterium | reverse complement strand
CGATGAGCACGGTATCCGGACGCAGCATGATGGTGCCGGTGACGATATAGTGTCCCATCGGCACATACAGGACCCGATGTTCAGCGATAGCCTTGCGGATGGCTGTGGTGTCGTCTGTCTTGCCGTCCCCTTTCACCCCAAGTGAGCGCAGGTTGACCCAGGTGTTCTCTGGCGGAAGCACTGGAATGGCGCTGGCGCCAAAGGGAGGAAGCGCGGCGACCGGCTGCGCGTGAAACCTGGTGAGAATCTCGCCTCTGTCTCCAAGCCCTTGCATCGTCAGCCCATGCATGAAAGAACTAACCTCGTAGTTCTCCGCCGGGCCGGGAACTGTCCTGCCGCTCTCGCGGAACTGGGCGAAAGTCGTTACGTTGTGGCAAGACGCGTGGACGACATTGACCTCCGTCGTCGGGTTCTGACCGTTGCTGATGGTAATCGCTGGACCGGTAATGTTCTCAAAGCGTGAATTCTCCACCCACAGCTCATCGGAATAGCCGGCATCAATGGAGATCGCCTGCGGAACGTTGCGGAAAGAATCGTGAACCAGCGTGAGGCCGGCCTCATGCTCTTGGATGGCGGCGACACTTTGGCCCCCAAATGTCGAATCTAGGAGCGTGTATTGCCAGCTGGGTGATGTCATGCCCGTTACGATCCCGAATTTGCCGCCGTAGAAATGCAGGTCTTCACTTTCGTTGCCGATGTCCTTGAGCGCGGCAAGGCCGGACCCCATATGGAAGTCGATGTGGGACAGATAGCTGTGCTGCGCCACGTGGAAGCGGATGGCGACCGCGCCGGGATTGCCAGGGCCTATGTCGAAATCCACGTTGCTCATTGCCGAATAAAAGGTGCCTGCATTTGCATCGGGGATCGTGTTGTTCGGCGGGACTGTTCCCGGAGTCGGAGGACGATTGGGCGGCATGCGAAAGTGGAAACGCGCGTGAGTGGTGCCGGGCCGGAATCCGGCGAAAAAGAACATGTAGCCAAGACTGCCCTGATAGCCCGGAGTATGGCCGCCCAGGACAAAGATGGGGCGATGGGCGCCATAACCGATGATGCGCACTCCTGGCCAGACGTAGATGGTATGCGTAATGCGATAGCGTCCTTCGGGGACGAAGACGATACCCTCAATGTCCTCGGCCTCCACTGCGTCGATGGCAGCCTGAATAGACGCGCTGTCGTCGCCGATTCCATCCCCATGAACAGCAAAGCCCGCGCTGCCAAGATAAATGGCCTCAGGATCATCGAGGCGGCTGGGATAAACCGATTGGCCGCGCAGCGGCAGGACCAACCCTAAGAGAATGATTATGGTGGCCAAAGCATTCCACTCTGATCTCATTGCGACCTCGCATCTGAAAGCGCATCTCGGCTTCAATAACTGGATCCTGAGCAAAAGCCGGCGCTGAAATCTTAAGCAAAGCTGCACCCTACTCTCAAGCAATTCTCCATTCATGGCCGTTGTACTATGTCTGGGTGAGGTGAAATCGATTGCGATTCAACCGGGTGCGGATCGACCGGAGGCGCACAAGCGCGCTCGGTAGGCAGCTAAAGAGGTGCGTGCGTGGCTTTGGAATTCCATCCATTCTTCTCTTTGTGGCATGGAGCCCTTTGTTTGTCTGCCTCCTTCCAGGGGGGTGCGGGCTTTTGACGCCGGCGAGCGCGGCCGGCCAGAACGGCGCCCAGGGCCAGGCCGCGGGCGGGGGAATGGCCAACGCCGGACCTCAACGGGCTGTCTTCGATAGTCAGCATCGCCCCATCACCGCGGGCGGCTTCGCAAAGACCGGTCCGATCGTCTTTATGAATGCGGCCAAGGCCGCCGGTCTCACCAGTTGGCGAGACGAGGCTGGCACTCCGGCCAAGCGCCTCATCTTGGAGGTCAAGGGGCCGGGCGTGTGCCTGCTGGACTACAACAACGACGGATGGCTCGATATCTTCCTTGTCAACGGCTCGACCTACGACGCGCTGGACGGCAAAGCCAAACCGCCTCAAGCTGCGCTCTTCCGCAACAACCACGACGGCACCTTCACCAACGTCGCCAAATTCGCCGGCGTCTCCAACGACCGCTGGGGCTATGGCTGCGCGGTAGGTGACTATAACAACGACGGCTGGCCCGACATTTACGTAACCAACTACGGCAAGAACCGCCTTTATCGAAACAATCATGACGGCACCTTCACCGATGTTGCCGAGCAGACGGGCGTAGCCTTGGACACAGGGTCAATCACACCGGTTTGGTCCACCGGCGCTACTTTCGGCGACTATGATGGCGACGGAAATCTGGACCTCTTCGTGGCTGGCTATATCCATCTTGACTTGTCACACCCTTCGGTTTACGGCTCCAGTTCCGTCAATCCCTCATATTGCGAATACTATGGTGTCCCGGTGTTGTGTGGTCCACGCGGCCTGCCCGGAGAACACGACCATTTGTTCCACAATAATGGCAACGGAACATTCACCGATGTGAGCAAGAAACTGGGCGTCGACGACCCCAGCGGCTACTACGGCTTGGGCGCCCTGTTTGCCGATGTCAACAACGATGGCAAGCCCGATCTACTGGTGGCTGACGACTCCACGCCCAACTATCTCTATATCAACAAAGGAAATGGAACCTTTGAGAACGATAGTTATGTCAGCGGGTATGCGCTCAACGAAAGCGGCCGCGAAGCAGCCAATATGGGCATAGCTGCTGGTGATTACATGAACAATGGCTGTCTCGATATCGTCAACACCGACTTTGCCAATGACTATAACATTTTGTTCCAGAACGACTGTCACGGCAATTTTGAGGATGTGAGTTATCAGGCCGGAATCGCCCTGTCTTCCATTCCCTTCGTGAGTTTTGGTGACATCCTGCTC
>JAJZKY010000042.1 GCA_021803885.1 Planctomycetota bacterium | reverse complement strand
GTACGACGACATCCGCCACTCCGGCTTGCAGGTAGCCGGTATTGGGTTGCTGAACAGGAAGTCGCAGATTCGCTGTCCAAATGGAAATACCAGTGGCTCTTCACCTACATGGATGTGTGCAGCGTCACGAACGAGCGCACAGTCATTGGCACGATTATCCCTTGGTCTGCTCCAACCTTCTCGCTTCGAGTCCTCGCCGAAACTTCAGCAACGCCGAGCGATGTTGCGTGTCTGTGTGGAAATTTCGGTAGTTTCTCGTTCGATTATTATGTTCGCCAGTTCGTCGGCGGGTTACATCTATCTGATTACATCATGCATCAGATGCCGGTTCTGCCACCTTCGGCTTATTCCAAGCCTTGCGCGTGGGCCGGCAATCAATATATGACGGATTGGCTGTTGCCGCGGGTTCTGGAACTGACCTACACGGCGTGGGACTTGGAGGCGTTCGCGGAGGACTGCGGCTGGTCTGGCCCGCCATTTCGTTGGGACGAGCAGCGACGCTTCCTGCTCCGGTGCGAGCTGGACTCAGCCTTTTTCCATCTCTACTTGCCCACAGACGTCCAGGGCGACTGGAAACCGGCCCGCCAAGCCGACGGCTGCCCCTGCGACGAGACGCCCGAACAGTTGGCCGAGCTGAAGCGGCATTTCCCTGCTCCCCGCGACGCCGTGTCCTACATCATGGATACCTTCCCCATTGTTCGCCGCAAGGACGAGGAGAAGCACAACGGCGAGTACCGCACCAAGCGCATCATCCTCGAGATCTACGACGCGATGCAGGAGGCCATGCGCACGGGCAGTCCCTACCTGACCCGCATCGACCCGCCGCCGGGCCCGCCGCAAGATCCCGAAGGAAAGTTCGTCCCGTACGCGCAGATCGCGGATAACCCGCCGCCGCACATCCACCTGCCTCGTGACGCGACCGGAGGCGGTGACGTCGCGCTGCAGCTGTCGGATCTCACGGCTCGGTTCCCGAGCGCGGCCTTCATACTTCGACTGGGGACCACTATGGATGCCCCGGTACTGCGCGTGCGGCCGGTGCGCACGGCAGACATCCAGACCAGTGATCGGGTTGTACTGGCAAGTCCGAAGCTGCGAAGTTCTGGGACGCCGGTTCCGTCCGCGCTTGGTCGGCTGCGGGTCGAGGCGCGCACCGATGCCGGCGACGGCTCCGCCTATGTGCTGGTTACGGTGCGGAGCGAGAACGGAGTCGCTCAGGCGCGCTTCTCGGAAGAGGAGTGGCACAGCCTGAAGACGATTGGCATTGTCCAAGAGACCGCTGAGGCCTGAGCAGCAGATGGCCAGGCTCTTTCCGGCGCTCGACCCCTCCGCCATCGAAAACCCGGGCGAGCGCTTCGTCGCCGAGGCACTGGTCGAGCAGCTGCCGAGCCGGGTGGAGGTCTTTCACAGCTTCAACTGGCTGAGCCGAAACCGGCACGGTACGCTGATGGAAGGCGAGTGTGACTTCGTGCTGCTCGACCCGGAGCGCGGCCTGCTGTTCGTCGAGGTCAAGGGCGGCTCCCTCGTCTTCGACGGGCGGGAGTGGGTGCGCGAGGTCCGCGACGAGCGCCGTGCGCTTAACAAGGATCCGTTCTCGCAAGCGCAGCGCGCGATGCACGACCTCGTTGACCTTGTGAAGCGGCGCTTCTCAGACCGCGGCGATTTGCCATTTGCCTACGGCTTCGCCGTCGCCTTCCCGGATTCCCGCGTCAGCGGGACCTTCCCTCCCAGCATCCAGCGCGAGCTGATCCTCGATGCGGGCAGGCTGAAAGACCTGCAGGAGGGGATCCGGCGGGTCTTCGACAGCTTTACCCGCAGCGGTCATCGGGGGCTCACGGAGCGGGAGATGGAGTCGGTCCGCGAGGCGCTGTACCCGAAGTACCAGCTGCTGCCCGTCGTCTGGCGCACGGTCGAGGATCAGGAGGAACGACTGCGGCGGCTGACCGTCGATCAGCAACGCATCCTTGACATTCTTGCCAACCAACCCAAGGTCGCGATCCGCGGTGTGGCTGGCTCCGGAAAGACTATCCTGGCACTGGCGAAGGCGCAGTCGCTTGCCCGCGCCGGTGTGCGCACGCTGCTGCTTTGCTACAACCGGACGAGCGAGCTGCCGCTGTTCAGATCATGAAACAGCAGCTCAAGAAGGCGGTGAAAATCACCCGTTGGAACGATCGCTGGGTGCTCCACCCATTGCCCATCGCCGCGGAGCCTTCGAAGTACGTGTGCTGGCTGACCGATTACGGCGACTACGATGAGGATCACGTGGCACGCCTGCATCTGCTGGCAACGTTACACCCAATCGACCGCTTCTTCATGCAAACGCGAAGGCGGGTGAGTCTGGCGGAGCGCGCCGTCGTGAGTGTCCGCCAACAGCGCCGTATGTGGAATGGCTATGGCGCCTACAACCCGGCGGTCCTGCAACGGTATCTTGAAGTCTGCCGGACGTATTACAACTACTGTCTGTCCGGGACGGATGGCACGACCCCAGCCATGCGGCTCGGACTCGCAAAGAGTCCGCAGAATCCGCAGGCGCTCCTTCGATTCCGATAGAACTTGAACTTGAACCGAACAGTGGGTGACGCCGCTCGGCCAGAGACACGCCACACCGCGGGGTAAGCCTCCGCTTTGCCGTCATTCGGTGGCGACCATAAGCTATCCGCGATCTCCGAGTCTCTCCGAGGCTGAGGTCCGTCTCCCATCTCCGTGAGAAATGTCACGCTTGCCGTAGAGCGGCCAATACAGACGAGCGGCTACGCATCAGCTTTCGCATCCAATCTGCCCGTTCGTAGGGGAAATGTACAGCGATACGTCGAATGATCGGCCTGTCCGAAAACACGGCTCATTCCTCTGTCCGCGCACGCCGCGGTGGTGCGGACACACGCATCTCAACCACCCCCCATCACTGTCAAGATCAAGTTCCCCCTATTCAAACGTTACGTTTCAGCATCGACTGATCTGGCGCCTGTAAATCCGCCGGAGTATATTCACGTCAGCGTCGCCATAAGACGACGGATACGAATCGCTCAAGGGGGATCTTTGACCTAAGGGACTGACCAGACCCTGGGAGGTGCCAATAACATCGGCGAGGGTAGCCATCCGATGTTAGCCGGCAAATCAAGGGGCGTCTAAAGAAAAAGTCCGGAGACTTGACCATGAACCGCAGACTGATTGTGTCTTCTTTGGTGATTTTAGCGCTCATTTCCGCCTGTTCCACGATGCAGATGGGCTCTACCGCAGCGAGCACTGAGGCCACCGGAAGCGCAGCGGGCTCCACTTCACAGGGTGTCAATTCAGCGCTTCAGCATTGCGCTCGCCCCCTTGGTACCGTTGAGATTTATGAACATACCAATGATCCTTGGTACTACACGCTCACGAATCAATATCACCTACCAAGCGTGACGCCGCTCATTAACCTCATCGTACAGCAGTCCAACTGTTTTATGGTTGTTACGCGAGGCCAGGGTCTTGCTGCGTCAATGCGAGAACGGACGCTTGCGCAGTCCGGCGAACTGCGTAATAACTCGAACTTTCACAAAGGCCAGTTGGTTGCAGCGGACTACACCCTGGTGCCGTCCGTCAATATCTCAAACAGAAACGCCGGGGGACTCGGCGCTATACTTGGCGAGATCTCCCCGGTCGCTGGCTTTTTTGCGGCAGGCGTTCATGCCAAGGACGCCGATACGACGCTGCTTCTAGATGATAACCGGTCCAGTGTTCAGGTGGCTGCGGCAACCGGCAGCGCGCGGAACTTCGATTTCAGCGGATTCGGAGCTCTGTTCGGGGGATTCGTGGGCGGCGGCGTCGGCGCGTATGAAAATACCGCCCAAGGAAAGGTGATTGTCGCGGCATTCGTCAACGCCTACAACAATCTTGTCATCGCGGTACGGAACTATCGTGCCCAGCACATCCAAGGAGGCCCTGGGACCGGCGGCAGCCTCAAAGTCCAGGGAGAATCTCCGTCGTCGCCATGATACTGACCGGGTCTGCTGGTGCGTATTGAGGACAGCCGCGCTATGACGCTCCGGAGCGCTGAGTTAGCGTTGCCATAACAGGCCCCGTCCTCATAAAGAGTTGTCTTTCGAGCATGTGATAGCTATGCGCCTATCGCCGGAGAGCGGCCGCGCGTGAGGGGACGAGACGGAGGCATCAATGACCATCGAGTCAAACGCCAAATTGGCCGGCATGCTTTGCAGCTATGAAGCACTGCGAAACTGGCAGGCGTTGTTACTGCTTGTCGGTGGGGGCCTCTTCAGCGCGTTGATCGTTGCCGCGGCGGCGAAGACGGGAATTGAGGGAGGCGGCGCAACGGTGGCAACCATGTTGTTCCTGGCGGCGCTCTTTGTGCTCGCGCTAGGGGTCAACGCGGCCGGAGTTGCCTTGGTGGATCAAGCCGATCAGCGCGAGTTCCGCGGGTTTCTCGCGGCGATATTCGACGGAGCGGGCGCAACGGTACAGCTGCTTGGCGCAACTGTCGTGCTGGCGGTGGCATTAGGGGTGTGTTTCGGACTTCTCTTTGCGGCTTCACGTCTGGCACTGATACCGAAGATGCACGGCATAGTGAGTTTTCTGCTCGCCGGGCCATCCGTGGTTGCGTTGGCCGTTGCCTACGCTGTCGTGGTCCTCGGAGTGCCGCTCATCGCGGTGGCGATTTGGCAAGGGGATGGTTTCTTCGGGGCCCTATTGCGCGTGGCGGATGTCGTCGTACGACGACCCTTGGCGTTGTTCCTTCACTTCCTCGTGCTGTTGCTCATCGTCTTCGCAGCGGCTGCGTTTGTGTTTTCACTGACCACGATTGCGGGCACTCAAATAGACGCGATGTACGCGATGCAATTTGGAGGGCTTTTAACCGGTATTCATGGCATGTTTGCGGCGCAAGGGCCACATCTCCTGCTTGGGCCACTCAGTGGACTTCAGGCAGTTGTGGAAAACATAGCCGGGGCTTCGCTGTCCATAGCCGTGGTGTACCTGCTGCTGTGGGGACTGTTCATACTGATTTACATGTACGGCGTCATTTACCTCTACCGCGCGGTTGGCGAAGGCGTCGATGCGGGGGTGAGTGTGAGAATGCGCGCCTGGGCGGGCACCTTAAAGGAGAAAGCCGACCAAGCGCGAACCCGTAAGCGCCCTGTCAGCGCCAGTGCCGTGCAGGCCACTGTACATGCGGGCACTGCGGAGCGTTCCTCGACACATTGTTTGCAATGTGGACAGATCCTCGCTGCGGATGATCTTTTCTGCGGCGGCTGTGGAGCAGCGGTTGGGGAACGACGATGAGCGGGTGCCATGGCTAGATTCTGCACGCACTGCGGTAACGCACTCGGTTCGGGTGCGCGTTACTGCACGAAGTGCGGCGAGGCGGTTAGAACGTCTGTCGCGCCGACCGAGGCCGCGCCGACGGAAAAGTCCGAAGATGCGGTACCCTCCGATGGTCGCGATGCGCGCTCCTCGTCCACTTCACGAGAGGCAAAGACCGAACAGGCCGAAGAAACTCCACGCATATCTGCCCAAGTCTCCTCGCCTCGACACAAAGACCGCAGAGTCAGATCGTGGTGGATCGTTGGCATTGCGCTCTTGGTAATTGCTGGAATTGTCATCGGCACTATCTATTACGGCGGATTTTTCGGGCACAGCAGCCGCTCCTCGTTCTCTCGCCTAGCGGATCGGTGGCTCGCGCGCGCCCATGACCACTTGATGGCGGATGCCTGCCGCCGAAATCTGGACTATTCACGGCAGTCCATTGTTCCAACCACCACAGACCAGCGCGACTTTCTTGATCTGCTGGTCAGCCAGGGGCTCTATCGTCCAGCAACGCCCGTGCTGACTGCGGTAGGACTGCAGCCCCGGTACACGCGAAGAGCGGCGGCGGAGGAGTTCATCCGGCATGGGCAATTTTGTGTGGCCCGCGGAATCCGCATCGTAGGCGTGCGTACCGGAAGAGTGCGCCACCTCATTGGCAGTTCAGCGAAAGGCGCCGGCACGCCCAAGAGCTGGATGCCGATGCATATTTCGCTGCGATGGGTTGGCTTGGCCAGCTGGGCGGCACAGGGGGCCATTGCGCAAGCTTTTCCGCATCTGAAGAGCGATTTGTCCCGATCGGTGATGCTGGTGCAGACGCCCTCAGGCTGGGCATTGGCAAATGCCGCGCAGCGCGTCGCCATCGAAAGCGCATTGAGCGTACCACGCCCGCAGCTGCAACTGACCGCGGCTGCCGGAGCGGCTGCATCGCCATCGAGACGGCCGGGCGAGGCGCCACAGCCTCGCTCTTTTGCTGGGGTTCCGGCCCGCGCCCAAGCGCGAGCCCCCACACGAGCTGAGGTGCGGCCCATCGCGCAGACTGCCGCCTCCATGGCCCGGAGCAATCGCCGGTCTACGCACCTATCCGCTTCGGCGATCTTCCCAAACTCGTCCCTAGAATGCGAGCAAGTCCCTTACCCGGGACTCGTCAACAATACTCACGGATATATACGCTTTACCTCCGGAACGGGCGATTTCGCCAATATCAACGCGCTCAATACGGTCGTTACGGTTCCTCCGGGTAGCCTACTATCCGGGGCTGTTTTGATGACAGTGGTGAACCAGGCGCCCCCTTCGGCGGTCGCCCCGATGATCGGGACACCGTCGTGGGGCAATCCGGAGACGACCTTCTGGACCGTGACCCCGTCGGTCGGCACAGGGCGCTCACTCGTGCGCAGTTCGGTCCATCTGAGAGCGCCTCTGCGGGCGGGGACGTATTACATTGTGTTTGCATACCAACTTGAGCTCGGCGCCGACCACGTGGCCTCCGCAACCAATTGGGCCACCAATACTGACGATTGGAACGATGGGTATAACATCGCTGAGTTCTCCCTGAGGCAAATTGCCGAAGCTCAAACGGCCGGATGTGCCATCGACAGGTGGACCTTTCGGAGCGGCCGCAGAATTCTGCTCGTGCCGGCCGATGCCATTACGGTGCGGGTGATCTGAGCACTCTCCGATGACCTATTTTGCAGCTCGTAGCCATCGTTCCTCAAGGTACACGCTCAAGAGAACGGCTGCTCTATTGCCGTCGCCGCCTGTCAAAGGCAGCAGTGCAAGCAGCAGTGGCTTTGGAATACGAGTTGCGAGTTCACCGAAATTGCAAATTCACGGTGTTCAACGAGCCAAATTCCGGTGCCGCCTGCGGAAATACTGATGAGGACGCTAAACCATGATTATCTCGAGCATCGGTAAATCCGTAAAAGTTTTCCTGGTCGGTGGCGCGATGCTGGGTTTGCTCTCTGGTTGCGGTGGCGGGGGAAGTTCAAGTACGCCAAATCCACTCCCGTCCCTCAAGAGCATTTCATATCCTACGCTGGCCGCAGGCTCTCCAGATACGACAGTCACCATAAGTGGCGCAAATTTCATCAGTTCTTCAGAGGTAATGGTTGGGAGCACACCGGCCACAACAACCTACGTATCACCAACCGAAGTAACAGCCGTAGTTCCCGCAAGCACACTGAACTCAGCCGGGACTTTGCAAGTCACGGTCAACAACCCTGCTCCTGGCGGTGGTACTTCTGCGAGTAGCCCTTTGACGGTCGTTAAAGTGGCAGCGGTAGTTGTTCTTGCCACACCCGCTACCGCAGGGGATCCGGGCGGCCCCTGGCTGGTAGCCGCCGAGGCGGTCGACTCCACGGGAAATGGCATTTCCGGCCTGCCGGTAACCTTGAGTGCCAGCCAGGGCACACTGAGCGCCGCGCAAGGTATGACGGCGGCAAATGGCACTTTCAATGCAAACCTCTCACCACCCGCGACGCTGCCGACAACGAATTCCACCGTCAGTGCGACGACCGGTTCGCAGACGGCTGTCGCGGTGATTTCGTTTGCCAACAGCACGCCGACCAGCACATCCACTGCTGCGATGCGGCCGGTTATTCACTATCTTACCCGCCGGAAGTCCGCAACGGACTCTACGAGCACGACGACTTACTATCCGAGCCCGTTCTCTATGGGTATAAGTAACAATGTCGGATACTCTAATGTCTTTAGTAACAATCCAAACATCTATGAATGCATGACTGATAGCTCGGAGACTAGCACGTGCAAGAGCGCCCTTTCAAGCGCCGGCGTTGCGATTACAATCCCTCCAATTACCAACAGCACTTCCTGCCAACAGGACGTGTCGTTGGGCGTCGGTATCGTGAATTGTGCAATTACAGGTACGTTCATAGTATGTGCGGGCGCAGCGGTGACCGGAGTAGCTACGGCACCCGGGTTGGCGTGCATGGGCCTACTTGCGGGTGTAACCCAGCTAGCGGCTCCGGATTGCTTTAACTTCCTCCTCGGCGCTATAGCAAAGTATGTTGGCAAGTCGACAAACAATAATGGCGTCGTACAGTTCAGCGCGGTAATGTCCAATAGTAGTCCCTCAGGAGCAATGGTCGGAGCTATTTGTAACTACATCTACCCGACATCTTCCTTGTGCGCAGATGGGAAAGCCTGTCTTTACGTTGCAAACGGGGGCAATAACTCCATCACTGTCTATGATATGCAAGGTAACCCGCTTCCAGTCCCGCCTGGCGCATTCCCCGGCCTGGACGCCCCGGATGGCATCGTTTACGATGACAACACACAGGTGTTATATGTGACAAATACAGGAAACGACACTGTGACTGCGTACACGTTAAATGGCACGCCAACATCATCCGGGGCGCAATTCAACCTCCCTCAAAGTGGGGTACTGGACCCTGAAGATATTACACAGGCATCCAATGGAAACTTTTTTATAAATGATCCGGAAAGTGACGCAATATATGTCTTTAACGAGAAAGGTACGCCTGTCAGCTTGCCTACCGGTGCATTTGCAAATATTGGAGACCCTTGGGGCGTCTTTTACGACAGCGTGACACAGAACCTCTATGTTGCCAACGAAACCTCGGGAACAGTAACCGTCTATAATACGCAGGGGGCTAGTCAGCCCGGCGTTTCCGGGTCATTTTCGGGAGTGTCCGCTCCGGATGACCTTGCTCAAGTTCCCGAGACCGGAAATATTTACGTGACAAACTTCGAATACGGGTCGTTTGGCACGTGTGCAGTGAGCGGCGTCTCAGAGTTCACGATCAACGGCGATCCGGTTACCCCAAGCGGAGGCTTTTCCACGGTCGATTGTCCGGATGACATCGTGGTCCAACCCACAAACGGAATCGATGGACCGGCATATCTTTATGTTAGCAACGTGGTTGGCAATTCCATTACGGTCTACGACACGAACGGAGATGATATAACCGCAAGTGTTGCGCCGGGAGGCTTCCCAGGCGTGAATGAGCCGACGGGCATGGTGATCATACAGTAGGGTATCAACTCCATGTCCGTAAGTGGCGGTCCGCTGTTTCCCCACCACCGGGGCAGCAGACGATCGCTGAAAGATCAAATCCATCTAAAATTCTGCTCGCACCAACCGATGCCGTTACCGTACGGGTGATGTGAGCACTGTCCGATGGCCGTAGAAAACCGGTACAACGTGATGACGTGCCTGCGAATGTGACGTAGGCAGAACGCAACACCAACTGAGAACAAGGGGATTAAAATGCCGTGGGCCAGGAGTACGACGATCGTGATGTGGCGGGCTGGGCCACTGGCACTCCTGACCATGCTTCTTACAAGCTGCGGGGGCGGCAGTGGAGCCAGCTCGGTAAGTCCTGGACCAGTCTCCACCAGTCCGACCATCAAGGTCACCTTGGACCCCTCAATGCCGACGGCCAGTGTCGCGGAGGTGACTTCCCCGTACGGATCCTCCACGCCCTCGTCAAGTGGTTCTGCTGTCGTACCTCTGCCATCGTCTGTGACGAACCCAGTTGTGGTTGTGGCCACGAATTCGAAAGGCGCTTTGCTTGCCGCCGGCTTCACGTCGGGAAGCACGTTAACGTTAAATGCTACAACAACCGCAACTGTGCTCGCTCGGCTCGGTATTGGCGGCCTGCCATCCAACGTTACGATCTCGCAAGTCGACAGCGCGATTCAAGGCGCGACGGATTTCCAAGCCTTAGCCAACGCCGTTCAAGCGAACCTAAGTGCGGGGACTCCGCCCGGCGCATCTTCGAGCGTGATGGACGTGCTTCCAAAGGTGATTTCAGAGGCCGTGAACGCGCTTATCGGACCTGCCAGCACATCCAAGATGGCGAGAAAACTCCAAACTGTCTCTACGCCGTTACCGTACGATTTACTGACAAATAGCCTTGGCAACGTGACGGTATCCGGCTCTGCGCAAAACCAATTGGCACTTACCAATGGGTTACAGGTCTACTTTTCCGCAACAACAGAAAACATAACTGGAACGACGATTGGAACCGCGGAACTCAATCCGACAGATGTTTTAAGTGCCATGTTTGGATCAGGCTCGCAGACAAATATCACAAGCAGCGGCGATCAATTCAAGCTCACGCTTGCGGAAGACACAAATGCAGAAGAACTGAACGTGACGCAGATTACCGTGAATACGATCAATACGGTAATGCAGACATTCGGGGTAAGCCTAGGCGGTCCCCTTGGATGCGTCACTACTGTCTCCACGCAAATAATGCCTCCAACAGAAGCGGTAAAAATTGTACAAAGCGGGAATTTCAATACCTACTTTTCATACCTTCAGCAACCAACCACTTTCTTTACAATAGCAAACGGCATCGCGTCAAGCTGCGGCGTCGGGATTTCTGTGGACGCTGGAGCGTCCATTGTGGCTTCGTTTATACCGATCTTTGGACAGATCTACGCAGCATATAACCTTGTACAGTTTGCCGCTTCCGTCGCGTCCCTTGGTTCTGAGGTATACCAAGCTGGTCTGTTTCTTGGGATGACACCGATTACAGATGGTGTATGCATGAATGGGTCATCCGTCGTCGACTGCGTCTCTTCGATAACGATTACACCGGCAGCGCCAGTCGTGGTACCTGGCGGTACGGTTCAGCTCACGGCCGTAGCGCATGATTCCACTGGAGGCAATATTGTATATCCTGACACCTTGAGCTGGAATACGAGCTACCCGGGCCTCTCGGTTTCATCCGTTGGGCTGGTCACGGCATCCTCATCGGTCTCCGCGGGTAGCGCGACAGTCACCGTAACCGATCCGCTGACCGGCATCGCCGCTTCGACAGCGGTCACAGTGAACGGGGGCTTCACGGTGGGCGGGTTGCTCTCCGGACTCAATAGCGGCACGCAGGTTACACTCGAGAACAATGGCGCTGATCAGCTAACACTCAAGGCAAATGGCCCATTTGCATTCTCGGCGGCCGTAGCCGAAGGCGGTAAATACGATGTTACGGTGTCGGGCCAGCCAACCGGAGAGACGTGCACGGTCAGCAACGGGAGTGGCACAGCATCAAGCGACGTCACCAGCGTGCAGGTCACTTGTTCCGCTTCAACCTCTACCAGCTACACGATCGGCGGCACGCTCTCAGGTCTTGCAAGCGGTGCAAGCGTCATCCTTGAGGACAACGGGGGTGATGCACTCACCCTTTCTACGAACGGCACATTCACGTTCTCGACTCCTGTACTTTCCGGAAACACCTATGCAGTGACCGTGAGCACTCAGCCCTCAGGGCAGACTTGCAGCGTCAGTAGTGGTAACGGCACGGCGACGAGTAACGTCACAAATGTGCAAGTCACCTGCGCGTCGTCGAGCGACCAGTTCGGCGCCGAGGAAGTGATCTATAACTTCAAAGGGGGTAGTGATGGATGTTACCCTACTGGAGGACTTCTCTTTGACAGTTCGGGCGATCTATTTGGCACGACAACATGTGGCGGTGAGTTCGGCGCCGGCACCGTTTTCGAGTTGAAGCCAAACGGTACTGGTGGGTATGCAGAGTCGATATTATATTCATTCACAGGATATTCCGATGGGTCAAGTCCCGGAGGTGGGCTGATAATGGACAGCTCCGGCAATTTGTATGGCACCACAGAGGGTTCCTTTGGGGGTCAGGGAACGGTGTTCGAGTTATCACCATATCCAGGTGGTGCAGGCCCAGACATCTTATCAACGCTATATGCATTTACCGGTGGTAGTGATGGTGGGATGCCTGTGGGGGGATTAGTTATGGACAGTGCTGGCAATCTTTACGGTACCACAAGCAGCGGTGGTAACAATGGAGCTGGAACTGTATTTAAATTGGTACCTAACGGCAGCGGTGGTTTCACTGAGTCGACCATATATAGCCTGCCGAGCGGACCTGCCGGCGCTGTTAGCGGCGGGGGAGTGATCATAGATCATGCTGGAGACGTGTACGGCACATCTTTGGCTGGCACGGTGTTCAAGCTGACTCCGAACGGTGCTGGCGGTTACGCTGAATCGGCGTTGTACGCATTTGTCGATGGAGGTGTGCCTGAAACCGGCGTTATCATGGACGGGAAAGGCAATTTATTTGGTACGGCTGCTGGTGACGGCGCTTATGGCGGTGGAACAGCGTTTGAATTAACGCCCAATGGTACCGGTGGTTATGCAGAATCTGTTTTGTACAGCTTCATCCCGACCGGGGCCGACCCGCTTGGTCTGACTATCAACAGTGCCGGCGATCTTTATGGCACGGACTCGGCCGGTGGCATTGGAAGCTGCAGCGGCAGCACTGGCTGTGGCTGCGATGGCAGCGATGGCTGCGGTATTGTGTTTAGCCTGACACCAAATGGCATCGGAGGATATAGTGAATCAGTGATATATACGTTTACAGGGGGTGCCGATGGAGCCGTGCCTGACGCGCACCTCATTATGGATAGCGCGAGTAACCTGTACGGTACCACGACGTATGGTGGTAGTGGCAAGTGCACGTTTCTTAACATCAGTGGCTGTGGAACCGTGTTCGAAATCCCGGCGAAATAGGGGTACTTCAACTCCCATGATCTCTGTTAGACCGTCACAGGGTGCTGTGCGAGCCCCGTCAACAAGGCGGTCATTTGATAGGAGCCTTGGCGCTAATAGCTGTCGTCGAGGCTCTCCTGTCTTTACCGACATGAACGGGCCACTTGTCGGTGCGTACAAGACGTAGTTGAGATCGAAAATGTCCTGCTGGGCGGTTTAGCCTACGGGGCACGAATGGCTATGGTAGCGCTTGTGTCAACATATTATCCGAGGGGCTGGCAATCCCGGGGGCTGGCGTTCGTCCGCACCATCAAGCGGCTCGCTGGACTTGCGCTCGTTGTTCGACGAGGTGGCGAACGAGCAAGCGGATTTCTTGGTCACTTGCGCCTGCGATTTCGGCGCGATTGATGGCGTCAATCTCATACGTCGGCCAGGCGTTCGTTTTGCGGCCGGGACGAGCGCGGAGTGGCGGAGGCATCAGACCGATTTTGATATCGACGAAGAGTTGTGATCTCGA